>CANQCI010000006.1 GCA_947589675.1 uncultured Bacilli bacterium
TACCAATTTTTTATTTCATTTACTTTGAGACTTTATTTGCTAGGCAAATCAGTTTCATTTACTTTGAGAAGTCACCTAAGAAGAATAAAATATCGGTGTTATCATTAATGTACAGATGATTATGGATTTGCAAGTGCATCAAGCAGTTGGACATCAACCTTATATAATTATGATAATTCCGGTAATAATAACCGAGAAAATAACTGGTTATTTAACAATGTAATGGAATGGACTATATCGCGCAGCTCCAGCTATTCCAACTATGCGTTCATTGTCAGCAGCCTCGGGCGTGTGATCAGCTACAGCGTCAGCGGCGTCAACGGCAGCCGTGCGTACGGGGTTCGGCCGTCCTTTTATCTGAAGTCTGATGTGAAGATTAAAGTTGATGATGCAACAGGTGATGTTAATCATCCATTCCGTATTGTTGTGTAGCAAAAAGAGAACCAAAGCTCTTGAAATATTTCAAGAGAAACTTAAAATGGTGCTTTTTTCGTACTTAGTTAACTAAAATTATGATAAAATAAAATTAGGTGATTAATGTGTATAAAAGCAATGAGGAATTAATTAAAACTTTAAATGAATTATTATTAAATGCTGAAAATGAATGTGTAGAGTTTAAAAAAGCTACAAATAATTTTGATATTGATACTTTAGGTAAATATTTTTCCGCTCTTGGTAATGAAGCTAATTTAAAAAATAGACAATATTCATGGATTGTTTTTGGGGTTGATGATAGAACTCATGAAATAATAAATACTAATTTTTATAAAGATAGTAACTTTAATAAATTAAAAAAACAAATTTCTGATAATACTACCGATAATATAAGTTTTATCGAAATATATGAAGTATTAAAAGATAATAAAAGAGTGATAATGTTTCAAGTTCCCGCCGCATCGGGTACTCCTATCAATTGGAAAGGATTTCCATATGGAAGAAATGGCGAGTCTTTATCGCCTTTAGCTCCTAATAAAATAGAACAAATTAAAGCAACCGCTAATTATGATTGGTCAAGACAAGTTATAGAAGAAGCAACAATAGATAATTTAGAAAAAAAGGCAATTCAAAAGGCTAGGGAACAATTTAAAATAAAATATAAAGATAAAAGTATTGCGGATGAAGTTGATGATTTATCAGATATTGATTTTTTAAATAAAGCAAAATTAACTTTGAATAATAAAATTACTATGGCTTGTATGTTATTATTAGGTAAAAATGAAGATGATTATTTAATGAATGGTTATACACCTAGAATGACATGGAAATTATATGATGAATTTAATGTTATAGATTATGAACATTTTGGTATTCCTTTTATTATAAATGTTGAAAAAATAAAAGCTAAAATAAGAAATTTAAGATATAGATATATGATTAATGATAATACATTGTTTCCAAATGAAGTAGATCAATATGATAATTACATTCTTCGCAAGCTTATCAACAACAGCATTGTCCATCAGTGCTACTTGCTACATGGAATAATAAATGTTATGGAATTTAAAGATAAGTTAATAATAACTAATGAAGGTAGTTTTATTCCTGAAACAATTGAAAATGTTTTAAAAGATGGATTTTCATCACCATACTATCGAAATCAATTTTTAGCAAATGCCATGGTTAATTTAAATATGATTGATACTGTGGGAAGTGGAATAAGAAGAGTTTATGATATTCAAAAGAAAAAATTCTTTCCAATGCCTGATTATGACTTAAGTGAAAGTAATCGTGTCAAAGTAACTTTATATGGCAAAATAATAGATGAAAATTATAGTAAAATATTGTTTGAAAAAACAAATTTAGATATTGATAAAGTTATGCTACTTGATAGAGTCCAAAAAGGTTATGAAATAACTAAAGAACAAAGTGATTATTTAAGAAAAGATAATTTGATTGAAGGTAGATATCCAAATATTTATATTTCTTCTGATATTGCTAAAATAACTGGCAACAAAGAAGAATATGTATATAACTCTGGATTAGAAAATGAATTTTATATGGAAATAATTATGAAATACATAAATGAATATGGTTCAGCAACTAGAAAAGAAATTATTGCTTTATTAAATGATAAGCTTCCTAAGTCATTAGATAGTAAAAATAAAGTTAATAGGGTAAGATATTTATTAGATACATTAAAAAAAGAAGGAAAGATTTATAATGATGCAAAATCAGGAGGCTCATGTTGGAAAGCTAAGTAAATTTTCTTGATTGGTTTTGCCGCTTTTTTGCCGCTTTCGCCGCTTTTTTGCCGCTTTTTTGCCACTTTCGCCGCTTTTTTGCCACTTTTTTTGCCACTTTCGCCACTTTTTTTGCCACTTTGCAATTTTCTTTTGCTTAAAGAAAGATGACATTCTTTCTTTTTTTCTTTATAATATAGATGGTGATGAAGTTATGCTTATTATTGGTTCTCATGTTAATTTTGGCTCTAATCAATTAGTCGGGGCAGTAAACCGAGCCCTAAGTTATGGGGCAAATACATTTATGTTTTATACGGGAGCTCCTCAAAATACGATACGAAAAAAATTAGAACCAGCTTATATTAATGAAGCAAAAAAATTAATGCAAGAGGGAGGAATTAATCTTGAAAATGTGATTTGTCATGCCCCTTATATTGTTAATTTAGCTAATAAGGAAAAAGAAGAGGCTTGGCATTTTTCCATTAATTTTTTAAAACAAGAAATCCAAAGAGTAGAAGAACTAGGGGTTAAATATTTAGTATTGCATCCAGGGAACGCTCTTAAAATAGAAAGAGATGTAGCTCTTAATAATATTAGTGAAGCTTTAAATGCGATTATAAATGAAGATAGTAAAGTAATGATTCTTTTAGAAACCATGGCTGGCAAAGGGACTGAATGTGGTAAAACGACTGAGGAAATTAAAACTATCATGGATGGGGTTTTACTTCAAGATAAAGTGGGGGTTTGCCTAGATACTTGTCATTTAAATGATGCTGGTTATGATATAAATGAATTTGATGAATACTTAAAAGAATTTGCTTCCATAATTGGGATAGATAAAATAAAATGTGTCCATATTAATGATAGTAAAAATGGTTTAGGAAGTCATAAGGATCGCCATGCTAATCTGGGATATGGAACTATTGGCTTTACTAATCTTGTTAAAGTCGTATATCATGAATTATTAAAAGATGTTCCTAAAATATTAGAAACACCTTGGCTTGGAGATTATCCTCCTTATAAATTTGAAATTGCCATGCTTAAAGATAAGACTTTTAATCCTAACTTAGAAGCTGATGTTAAGGAATTTTATAAAAATGAACGAAATTTTTGAAAGTATTCATTAAAAACTTGTTTAACTTTTTTAAAGTTTTCCTCAGAGTAATGACTTTTATAACGATTTATATCAAAAACATCAGGATTTTTTAAAATATCTTGCCAATTTTTCTTGATAAAATCATAAGTAAACTCAGATTCAGACTCACTTAGTTCACAGTTTTTACTTCGAGCAAAGCGAATAACATCTTCTTTGCTAAAATTTTGCATATACCTTTCAATTATATTATACATAAAATCACCTAATATATTGTATGAAAAAAGAATTTATTGAAATACTAATAATATGAAAAAAAGTAAAGTATTTGGTATTTTATTATTAATATTATTTTTTAGTATCTTAACTATTAAGTTAATCTTTTTAAATGGGGTAAAACATGAATATTATGAAGATTTACTTAAAAATAAAACGCAAGTTTATATAAATGGAACAAGTGCTCCACGGGGAAGAATAATTGATTGTAATGGCAAAGTTTTAGTGGATAATATTGGCGTTAATACGATAATTTATCATAAGATAAAGGGTATAACCAGTGGGGAAGAAATAAATATTGCTCGCACCCTTGCTTCTTTTTTAAATACCGAATTAGCTAATGAAAGTGAGTTAAAGAATTTTTGGTTAGTTTTAAATAATAATGGTAAAAATTTAATCACCGAAGAAGAATATCAACTTTTAGAAGAAAGAAAATTAACTAAAGACGATTTAGAAAGATTAAAAAAAGAAAGAATTACCGAAGAATTATTAAGTACTTTAGATGAATTAGATCAAAAGAGTGCTCATATTTATGCCTTAATGAATGCGGGATATAATTATCAAAATAAGATAATTTATCAAAATCCTAGTCCTGAGGAATATGCGTTAGTTTTAGAAAAAGGGATTCCCGGAATTACGGGGGAAATGACTTGGGAGAGAGTATATAATTATAATGATACTTTAAAAAGTATCTTGGGAAGTATAGGAAGTATTTCGAAAGAAGAAAAAGAAGAATATTTAAAAAAGGGTTATGAATTAAGTGATATTGTGGGGATTAGTTATTTAGAAAAAGAATATGAAGATTATTTAAAAGGGACAAAAGCTTTATATCGAGTAAATAAAGATAATACTTTAAATTTAGTTAAGGAAGCTAGTCGGGGAAATGATTTAGTTTTAGCAATTGATATTGAAACCCAGATGAAAGTAGAAGAAATATTGAAAGAAAAAATCTTGGCGAAGAAAAATTATCGCAATACCGAATATTATAAAGACTCTTATGCTATTGTGGGTTCTCCTTCCACGGGGGAAATTGTTGCCATGGCAGGAGTACGGCTTAATGATGATGGCACTTTTAGTGATATAACTAGTAATATTATTAATACCTCTTATACCATGGGTTCGGCAGTGAAAGGAGCCACCATTAGTGTAGGTTATAAAAATAATTTAATTGAAATGGGAAAGTATATCACGGATAGTTGTGTTAAATTACATTTAGTTCCTTATAAATGTAGTCATGCTAGGTTAGGACGAATTAATGACTTAGATGCTTTAGCTCAGTCATCAAATTATTATCAATATATGATAGCAATTAATTTGGTTGGAAAAAAATATTATAAAGATATGGTTTTAGGAGCCACCAAAGAACACTTTGATATTTATCGGGATACTTTAAAAGAATATGGGCTTGGCACTTTAACGGGGATTGATTTACCAAATGAAGAAATTGGGATTATTGGTTCCACGATAGCTGATGATTTGCTTCTTAATTTAGCCATTGGGCAATATGATACTTATACGCCAATTGAAATGCTTCAATATATTAATAGTATTGCCACAGGCTCTCGTTTAAAATTAAGTTTGATGCAAAGTATTGTTAAAGATGATCAAGTTATTAAGAAAAATTCGCAAGAAGTTTTAAATAAAATTAATCTTGACCCCATTTATTTAGACCGCATTAGATTGGGGATGCAAAAAGTTTTACAAGAGGGAACCGGTCGAGGTTTTACAAACCAAGCCCTTAATGCAGTCGGGAAAACGGGGACTAGTGAATCTTTTTATGATGCGGATAATGATGGGAAAGTAGATGTGGAAACTATTACCTCTACTTTTGTTGGTTACTTTCCCAAAGATAATCCAGAGTATAGTGTGGTAGTAATAACCCCGAATATTTCCCATAAGAATGGCAAAGATAATACCAAATACTATGGAGCTTATAAAATAACCCGAGCCATAACTGATTATTTAGGAAATATTATTGAAAGATGACTAAAAAATTTTTCGGGGTAATTTAAAAAATAGTAGCGATTGACTTAAAATAATGCCTACTATTTTTTTATTTTCGGAAAAAGGAAATTGATTTTTAAAATGTTTTTAGTATAATAAGTATGAGGCAGTTAATGTTATGAAACTTTAAGAATTGGGATTTATTTTGGATTTAAGAAGAAAGGAGAAGATAGATATTATGAATATAGAATTTAATAATCGGGAAGATTGGCAAAAAGGGATTAAAATATTTTTGGAAAATTCCACAGTTCCCTACGAAAGTGAATATAAGTGGCCACCAGCTATTTATGATGAAAATGGCAATGTATTTTTTGAATTTAATGAATATACTGATTATGTTCCTGAGAAAAGAAATATTATGGACTTATCTGATGAAGAAAAGGAAAAAATAGTAAGATTATTTAATTTTAATGATTTTAAGGAATTATTAGAATTGTTTAATATTAGGGAAGAAGCCTACTTTAAAGCTTGGGTTGGAATAGATAAAGATAATATGGAAGAAGAAATAGATAGGGCATTAAAAGAAGCTTTTGGATATAGTCTTACAACAATTAGTGAAGAAGAATATAATGAGAGTATGGAATTAAACGAATTAGATTTAGAAGATGAGTAATCCTTTTTAAGGATAATTTCATCTTTTTAGGGACAATTTACTTGTAATTTGCCGATTATTTGGTATAATTAAGGAGATTGTTAGTGAGGAGGATAAATTATGGCTAAGAAAGAAAACCGGAGCGAAGTAACGATGAGATGTTCAGTATGTGGGTATGAATTACGTCCTGTTAGTAAAAATAAAAAGAATACTCCGGATCGTTTAGAATTAAATAGATATTGTCCAAAATGTCGTAAGACAGTTCTAGCTAAAGAAAAAAAATAACAAATAGAAAAGGTGAAATTAAGTGGATATAAATATTAATGATATAAAAAATGGTATGACCATTATTATGGATGGTAACCTTTGTAATATTGTGGAATTTCAACATGTAAAACCAGGAAAAGGACCAGCATTTGTCCGGATTAAACTTAAGAATTTACGCACTGGGTCAGTTGTCGAAAATACTTATAATACTAATATTAAAGTAACGAAAGCTCATATTGATAAAGTTCATGCTCAATACTTATATAGTAGTGGTGATAACTATGTTTTTATGAATAATACTAGTTATGAACAAATTGAAATTAATTCTAGTGTTTTAGGAGATGCGGTTAACTTTATTAAAGAAGGTTTAGAAATTGATATTGATTCTTATGAAGGCGAAATAATTGGCATAACTTTACCTGAAAAAGTGGAATATGAAGTTATTGAAACTGAACCAGCGGTAAAAGGTAATACGGCAACAAATGCTTCTAAAGATGCCAAGATTGAAACTGGTTATATTGTAAAGGTTCCTTTATTTATTAATCAAGGGGAAAAAATTATTATTTCAACTAAAGACGGAAAGTATTCTAGTCGAGCTTAAAATTGTTAGAGAAATTTAACAATTTTTTTGTTTTTTTAAAAACTTTATTGTATACTTTATTTAAGATAGGGTGTATAAATAGTGAAATTAAAGAATATGACTTTAAAAGAGATTTATAATAGATATGGGCTAGGAGATATCTTTGCTAAGGAGATAATAAAGCGTTATAAAAAAGATAGGCGAAACTATCCTAATAATAATGCTAGATTAGATTTTAAGGAATTAAAGCAAATATTTAATTCAGAATTAATAGCTGTGGATTATTTATTAAATCTTTTACATATAGATTTTTTAAAATTAGCTAGATTAATGGATAGTATATCAAGAGAAGTTTGTGAAAAATACTTATCTTATGATTATGACTGGTTAGATAATTATGATTTAGTCGAGGAAGTAGATTCCGAATTTTTATTAAAAACTTTATTAATAGATGAACAAATAATTAATTATTCGTATGTTGATTTAAGGAATCTTTTAAAAAATATATCTAGTGATGATATTAATAAATTTATTCTAAATAATAATATAGATTATGATATAGTATTATTTTTTTGGAGTAAATCTATTAATGAATATGAAATATCTAATGAATTATTTAATAAATATTTAACTAATAATTATAGTTGGTTAAATGAATATAATTTAGTAGAAAAAATAAATCCTCTTAAGTTATTAGAAATATTATTAATAGATAAACAAATAATTAATTATCCTCATATTGATTTAAGTAAATTATTAATGAAAGTATTAAGTAGTGATATTAATGATTTTATTTTAAATAATAATATTGAAGCTGATATAGTATTATTATTTTTAGGACGAGAAGATATTGCTGGTTATAAAATATTAGGGGATATGTGGGGATATAAAGTAGCGGGAGAAATATTTAATAGATATTTAGTTAAAGATTATAGATGGCTTAATAATAAAGATATTTTAAATAAAATAGATGATAATGATTTAATAAAGTATTTTATGGAACATCAAGATATAATTATTAATAATTATGAAAATAAAAAAGCTTTTTTTAATATTAATGATATTATTACGGTTAAAATAATAGAAGTTAGTTTATTAAAAAAAGAATATGATAATATTATTGAATTAATTAAAAATGATGAAAGTTTAGCTTGGTTAATTCCGGAGAAACTAAATAATGAAGAAGAAAAAAGAAAAGTATTAATTATTTGTAAAGAATATAGTAGTTTAAAATATAATAAGAATAATTTTAAAGTATATGTTAATAAAAATTATGAGCAAATTAATGAAAAAAATATTAAGTATATAATTAAATTAATTAATCGGGTTAGTTTATCTAATTCAAGTGAGTTAAGACGGGTTAGTGATGAGGTTATTAAGGCTTTGATTAATGCTTCCAATGCTTTTGGCAAACTGGAGAGGATTGAAAATTTATTTTTGAAAAATAATATTCCTTTCGTGGGCAAAGCTTATGCGGTGTTTGATATATTATATCCGGATAAAACGAAAGTAGGGCAAGAGATGCTTTCCCCAGTTTTACAAAATTGGCAAGGGTTTTACCGTGAGGTTATTATTTTTGCCGATTTAATTAAGGCTTCCTTTGGTTCCAATAATCGCTCGATTAGAGATTATTTACAAAATATTGAAAAGGGTAATACTTTATTTAATAAAATTAGTAAGGGCGAAGTAAGTTATGAAAATTTATGTAATGAAGAAAAAATCGTAATAGATACCTTTTGTAATCATTTAATTACTTTGTATGAAAGAACGAAAAAGGGGAAAAAGGAAGAGTTAGATTTTCATAAAAACCCCGTGGAAACTTTACAAATATTAAAAGAAAAGTTTTCGACAGATGGGCATGTAGACTATGATTTACCCAATCGAATTGTCAAAATGTTTTGTCACTTCGCAGGTATTAATACTTTAAAAGATGCCAAAGCTTATATGGAAATGAAGGTAAAAAAAGCGGATGCGAGAAACCGGCAAAGAGGTATGCAGCCTTTGGAATTTAAAGAGGGCGATTTTGTTAAGGGGATTGGTGAGATAACTTATTTAAGAACCATTTTACAAAATGGTTCGGTCGCTCGAGAGTTTTTAGGTGGTAATGCGGATAGTGATGCCACTCCCCTTGATACTGATGTATGTCGGCTTGCGAATGACCAAAATATTGGTGATGCTATAGCTAAAACGCCGGCGATAGACTATGGACCAATTTACTTTGTTCTTAAAAATGATAGTCGCTTTGTGTTAACTCGGGATAGGAAAGGAAATACCTATCAGGGAAGTCCGAATAAGTTAGAAGTATTTTATACGGGTTATCTTGGCGATACCCATTATGGGATTCGCACCGGCTTTGCTTCGAGTGAAATTGATTATATTGTGGTTCAAGATTATGATGAACGGCTGGGTTTAGAAATAGCTATCAATGGTTTTTATATTCCGGTGAGTGATTTTAATGGCAAAATTGTTTTTACGCCCAAAGACTATGATAATCTCAGAGGAAAAATGCAAGGTTTAAGTTATTTAGGAAGTAATAATTATCAAGTATCTCCCTATTTAAATAACGAGGGAACCAAAGAAATGCTTACAATCAAGCAGGTATTAGCCCCGACCGAAAATAAGAAATTAAGTAAAATTACCAAAATAATAAAGGAAGCGGTAGAAAAATGCCATTTAGAATTAAAGCTGGGTTATGATGGGAATTTAGAAGAGGGCAAAGTTGAATTATTAAATACAGGTTCTACGGCAAGGCAAACCAATCTTCCCCGTAATGCTGATTATGATTATATTTTAAGAATCGATACCACTATTATGAAAGATAAGGATAACTTAGCAAAATTTTTAAATAATTTAAAACAATATATTCAAGCAGAACAAGTAATAATTGATGCTAATAAAATAAGATTTTTAAAGGTTGATTTGGGCGATGGTGAAAGAGCCGACATTGACTTAAGTTATATGGCTAAATTAGATAAACTGGAATATTCGACGGAAGTAGCCCTAGAAGAAAGATTAAAAACGATCAAGAAAATAAATGCCCAAAGCTATGATTATACTTTAGCGAATATTTTATTAGCTAAAAAAGTTTTAAAAGAAAATGGTGTTTATAAGCCTTATCATAGTCCTGAATGCCAAAATAACCTAGGTGGACTTGGGGGTGTGGGAATCGAAAATTGGATATTACAAAACAATGGTTCTTTTTTTGAAGCCCTAAATAGTTTTTTACAAGTGGCTCAAGATAAAGATTTTAAGAAATTTTGCCAAGAATATTTTATCTGGGACTTCGGGGAAAATCATTATGCTTTAAAAGCTAATGATTTAGATAGTTATTCTTATCGTTATCCTCATGATGATTTTGTTGCCCAAAATATGAATGAAGCTGGTTATAACCAAATGAAAAAAGTATTAGCTTCTTGCCAAAGGCAATATGTTACTTATTTATTAAATAATCTTGATCATAATTATCTAAGTAATAATATAACCAAAGATGTCTATATAGCTAGTTTAGAAAAATTAAAAAATGATGTTGGTAATTTGGCACTTCAAAGGGAAATTGCCAAGCATTTAGATCAAGTTTGCCAAGATACAGGAAAACATTATTAGTTTTGTAAGCTTCTTTTTTTTAAAATTTTATTGTATACTATATTTAAGGTAGGTTTGAAAAAATGAATTTAGAAAATATGAGTTTAAAAGAAATATATGAAAAATGTGGAGTAAAGGTGTTTGATGAGGAAGTAAAGCGAAAGTATTATTCCTTGATGACAAAGCTAGATCCTAAGCCTGATGAGTGTTTTAATATCAAAGAACTGGGCGAAATATTGGGGACAGAAATTAAAGCGATGGATCATTTAATGAACCTTTTGCAACTTGATTGTGTAAGAATTACCAAATATTTAGATGAAATACCCCAAAGTGTTTTTGATAAATATTTAGTTGATGCTGATATTTGGAATAAAACAGATATTTTAAAAAAGCTAGATCCGCAATGGGTACTTGAGAATTGGTTTTTTAAAGATAAAATTAAACATATTGGGAGAATAAATGCTAAGTTTTTACCTCGAGATTTAGTAGATAACTTCCTTTTAAAGAATGATATTAAATTAAATAATGTTATAACTTTTCTCGCTAAATGTGAATATTATGATAATATTCCGCGAGAAATTTGTGAAAAATATTTAACGCAAAATTATGATTGGTTAGATCACAAATATTTAGTAGAATATGTTGATACTAATTTCTTATTAGAAGTATTACTAATTAAAAAAAATATCCATAAAACCCATTACTATTCCCAACCCAATTTTGATAATGAGACATTAAATAACTTTTTATTAACCCATAATATTGACAAGAATACTGTTATGAAATTTATTAATGCCTTTGGGCAATATAATTATTATTTAACTGAGGAAGTCGTAACAAAATACTTTGGAAATTATAAAAAATGGTTAAATAAAAGTTTTTCTAAGTATGTTGATCCGAATTATTTATTAAAAATTTTATTAGTTGATAAAGTAATTTTAAATTATCCCAATTATGATACTAGTTTTATAAAATCTAATATCGTAAATAACTTTTTATTAACCCATGATATAGACCAAGAGGTTTTCTTAAAATATCTTTATTCTCCGAATGGTTGTGTTATAACTGAAAAGATATTTTCTAAGTATATAAAAGATTATAAATACTTAAAAGATGCTAATATTGCTCGTAAATTAGAAAGTAATTTCGCTTTAAAAGTTATCTATTTTTATAATTGGCCAGCTAATTGTAAAGTTAATATGAGGTATATCACTTTCGAATATTTATATAATTTTTTATTAACTTATAATCTGGAATATAACTCTTTTATTAGACTTATAAAAGATGTTCTAGCCGTGATGCCTGACATAGCTAAAAAAAATTATCTTATTCCTGAGAAGATTACGAGAAAATATTTAACGCAAAGTTATGATTGGTTAAATGATAAAGACATCGTTAGTATTGTGGATGAAGAATTTTTATTTAAAGTTTTATTTATTGATAAAAAAATAAAGGATATTCCCAATTATGGATCCCGTGTTATAAAAATAGATGAAAAAAAGATAACTGATTATTTACTAAAAAATGATGTTGAACTTGATATTGTCATAAGTTTATTAAATAATTCATTTTTTAATGGTTATAAGGGACATAACTTTTTTAAGGATATATTTGATAAGTATTTAGCTCACACTGATGAATGGCTAAAAAATGAAAAAATATTAAGTAGATTTGGGATTGATTTTATTAAAAAATATTTTAAGGAACATCAAGAAATGATTTTAGCTAATCCAGAGTATAAAAAATGTTTTTTAAAAAGTGCAGATGTTGGTATGTATAACAATGATGTTGCTTTGACTATTATTGATGATTCTTTAGCCAAAAAAGATTATGATGTGGTAATTGATGTATTTAAAAATGATGATGATCTAAATTGGTGGTTAATACCTAAGGATAAGGAAATTAATGATGAAGAATTTAAAAAAATTATTGCTATTTTTAAAGAATATAGCAATATGCATTATGATACAGGTGAATTTAAAATCTTTGTGGCTAATAATTATGAGAGAATGACAGAAAATAATATAAAGTATATTATAAAATTAATTCATAGAATCTGCTTATCTAATTCAAGTGAATTAAGACGGCTTAGTGATGAAGTTGTCAATATTATTAGTAATTCTTCTAATGTATTTGGTAAACTCGAACGAATTGAAAATATATTTTTAAAAAATAATGTTCCTTTTGTTGGCAAAAGTTATGCGGTGTTTGATATCTTACATCCGGATAAAACGAAAGTGGGAAGTGAAATGCTTTCACCTGTTTTACAAAACTGGCAAGGGTATTATCGGGAGATTATTATTTTTGCCGATTTAATTAAGGCTTCCTTTGGTTCGAATAATCGCTCGGTTAGAGACTATTTACAAAATATTGAAGATGGGAATATTTTATTTAATAAGATTAGTAAGGGGGAAGTAAGTTATGAGAATTTAAGTAATGAAGAAAAAATCGTCATGGATACATTCTGTAATCATTTAATTACGTTGTATCAAAGAACGAAAAAAGGGAAAAAGGAAGAATTAGATTTTCATAAAAACCCCGTGGAAACTTTACAAATATTAAAAGAAAAGTTTTCAACAGATGGGCATATTGACTATGATTTACCCGACCGGATTGTCAAAATGTTTTGTCACTTTGCGGGGATTGATACTTTTAAACAAGCCAAAGATTATCTAAAAACCAAGGTTCAAAAAGCTGATGAAAGAAACCGCAAAAGAGCTGAATTTCCTTTAGAATTTAAAGAAGGTGATTTTGTTAAAGGTATCGGTGATATAGCTTATGTCGGTAGGATTCTGCAAAATGGTTCGGTAGCCCAAGAGTTTTTAGGAAGTAATGCGAAAAGTGATTTCACTCCCCTTGATACTGATGTTTGTATGCTTCCAAAAGCCAAAACGATTGGGGCGGCAATAAGAAAAACGGCGGCAATTGACTATGGTCCAATTTACTTTGTCCTTAAAAATGATAATCGCTTTGTATTAACAAGGGATAGTAAAGGAAATACTTATAAGGGCAATCCCAATAAATTAGAGGTCTTTTATACAGGCGTAACAAGTAATGATCACTATGGGATTAGAACGGGTTTTGCTTCGAGTGAAATCGATTATATAGTGACGAAAGAATATGATAAGAGTCTTGGCTTAGAAATAGCTATCAATGGTTTTTATATTCCGGTGTATGATTTTAATGGCAATATTATTTTTACACCTAAAGACTACGATGAACTAAGAAATAAAATGCAAGGTTTAACGCATTTAGGAAGTAATAGTTTTAACTTATCAGCTTATTTAAATATTCCTGGGGTTAAGGAGTTAATCGTTGAAAAGCAAAATCTTCGCCCCCAAGAACAAGAAAAAATCCAAAATATTAATGAGATAATAAAAGAAGCGGTGGAAAAATATCATTTAAAATTAAAACTGGGTTATGATGGTAGTTTTGAAGAAGGGGTTGTGGAATTAATAAATACGGGTTCCACTGCCAGAGAAACGAATGTTCCAAATAGTGCTGATTATGATTATATAATCAGGGCTGATGCCACTATTATGAAATATGATAAAAATTTAGAAGAATTTATAAAAAATTTATTCCAAAATATTATAGCTGATAGAAAAATACCAGATTTCAATAAATTGAGATTTTTAGGAGTAAAACTTAAAGATGGGTCGAAGATTGATTTAGATTTAAGTTATATGCCTAAGTTAGATAAACTGGAATATTCAACGGAAGTAGCTTTAGAAGAAAAATTAAAAACGATAAAGAAAATAAGTCCCCAAGGCTATGATTATGTTATAGGTAATATTTTATTAGCCAAGAAAATTTTAAAAGAGAATGGAGTTTATAAGCCTCGTTTTAGTCCAGAATGTAAAAATAGAGTTGGTGGACTTGGTGGGGCAGGTATTGAAAACTGGATTTTACAAAACAATGGATCATTTTTTGAAGCTCTAAATAGTTTTTTGAAAGTTGCTCATGATAAAGATTTAAAAGAATTTAAAAAACAATATTTTATCTGGGATTTTGGTGAAAATCACTATGCTTTTAAAAAAGAAGATGAATCGGGACATTATTTTTATCCTCATGATAACTTTGTTGAGAATCTGAATAAGGCTGGTTATAAGAAAATGCAAGAAGTTTTAGCGACCTATCAAGAACAATATGTAACAAGTTTATTAGAAAATCTTTATAACAATTATTTTAATAGTAATATAACTTTGGAAGTATATGTTGCTAGTTTAGAAAAGTTAAAGAATGAAGTTGGTGATAATAATCCTAAAGTTACTGAGGAGATTGCTAAGTATTTTGCTTTAGCTAAGACCGATGGGATGAAACGAGGGTAAGCTCTCGTTTTTTAGTGACAGAAAAAAAATTTTATTGTATACTTTTAAGTAAAGATAGGTGTAGATAATGGATTTAGAAAAGATGAGTTTAAAAGAAATATATGAAAAATATGGATTAACAGCGACCTTTGATCAAGAAGTATTAAGGCGATATAAAGATAGATGGAAAGCGGGATTTTGTTTTAAGCTGGGTGAATTTAAAGAAATCTTTGGCTCAGAAATGAAAGCGATAGATTATTTACTTAAGGTTTTAAATATTAATTTTTATAAACTGAGTTTTGATTTAGATTATATACCCACAGAAGCAATAGATAAGTATTTATCCAAGGTTTATATCTTAGATAAAAGATTTATTTTAAAAAAATTAGATTATCAATTTGTTTTAGATTATCTATTAATTAAAGAACATATAAAAGAAGTTGAACAGTACATTGATTTAGATTTTATCCCTGAAAATGTTGTCAATGATTTTTTATTAAATAAAAAAATTGTCAAAAATACCGCCATAAAGTTTTTACGGAAAGCTTTGTATTGTCGGGTAATACCCTTAGAAGTTTGTGAAAAGTACTTATCTATTGGCTATAAATGGCTAAATGATAGTCGTTTAATATCTTATGTTGATACTAATTTTTTATTAGATGCCTTGTTTATTAAAAAACAACTTCGGAATAGATATTATGATGAAAAACCAAATATAGATAATGCTTCTTTAAATAAATTTTTATTAGCTAATGATGTTGAACCAGAACTTGTCCAAAAATTTTTAGAGATATTTTACGATACTAATTATAGATTAACTGAGGAAGTAGTCAAAAAATACTTTGGTGATTATAAAAATTGGTTAAATACCGAGCTTAGTGAAAAAGTTGATATTAATTATTTATTAAAAATCTTATTAATTGATAAACAAATAATTAATTATCCTGATATCGGTTTTTATTTATATGGTAATAATAGTAAAATAATTAATGATTTTATCTTAAATAATGATATTGATCAAAATGTCCTTCAAGCTTTTATTATGGCACCAAAGATAAAATGGGAAATCAGTAAGGAAGTATGTAATAAATATTTAACTAAAGATTATAGCTGGTTAGGTAATTATGCTATTGTTGAAAAAATAAGTCCAGAATTTTTACTAAAAGCTTTATTAATTGATAAACAAATAAATAATTATCCTGAGGCGGGATCATCAATACCAAAGGAAGAAGTAAGTAACTTTTTCTTAACTAATGATATTGATTATGATTTATTTATTAAATTTATGAGTGAGTATGAAGACCTTTATTATATTATGCCTAGGGAAATTTGTGAGAAATATTTGTCGCAAAATAGTGATTGGTTGCAAGTTAAGAACATTGTTAGGCATACCGAGCCGGAATTTTTACTAAAAGTCTTATTAATTGATAAAAAAATAAAAGATTTTCCTAATTATCCTAGTTATATATTTAAAACAAATGATAAAATGATAGATGAATTTTTATTAAAAAATGATATTGATATAAATACGGTATTAAGTTTTCTAAATAATACTATTTGTAATTATATATCCAATAATGTCTATGATAAATATTTAGCCCCAACTACTGAATGGCTTAAATATGATAGGCTATTACGTAAATTGGGATATGATTATGTTAATAAATATTTTACTAATAATCAAGATATGATTTTAGCTAATTGGGAATACAAAAAAGGTCTTTTAGAATTTATGAAAAGTCATAAGTATAAAGACCAAATACCAAAGATAATTATTGAAGATAGTTTAGTAAAAAAAGAATATGATTTTATAATTGAAGTCTTAAAAACAGATTATTATTTAAAGTGGTTAATACCTGAGGGTAAAGAAATTAATACTGAGGAAGAGAAATTGAAAATTGTCAGTATTTTTAAAGAATATTTAAATTTACAATATAATAAAGATGATTTTGAAGATTTTGTTGCTAATAACTATGAAGTAATCACAGCTACTAATATAAAGTATTTAATTAATTTAATTCATCGTATTGGTTTATCTAATTCAAGTGAATTAAGACGGGTTAGCTATGATATTATTAAGATGATTATTAATTCCCCTAATTCTTATGGTAAATTAGAGCGAATTGAAAATTTATTTTTGAAAAATAACATTCCATTTGTCGGGAAAGCTTATTCAGTATTTGATATTATTTATCCTGATAAAACGAAAGTGGGAAAGGAAGGTAGGTTATCACCAGTCTTACAAGAATGGCAAGGGTATTATCGGGAAGTTATTATTTTTGCCGATTTAATTAAGGCTTCCTTTGGTTCCAATAATCGCTCTGTAAGAGATTATTTACAAAATATTGAAAAAGGTAATATTTTATTTAATAAGATTAGTAAAGGCGAAGTAAGTTATGAAAATTTAAGTAATGAAGAAAAAATAGTCATAGATACATTTTGTAATCATTTAATTACTTTGTATGAAAGAACGAAAAAAGGGAAAAAAGAAGAATTAGATTTTCATAAAGAACCAGTGGAAACTTTACAAATATTAAAAGAAAAGTTTGCTTTTAATGGGCAAATAGATTATGATTTACAAGATCGGATAGTGAAAATGTTTTGTCACTTCGCGGGGATTGATACTTTAAATGATGCCAAAGCTTATCTAAAAACCAAGGTTCAAAGAGCTGATGCAAGAAACCGAGAAAGAGCTAAATTTCCTTTAGAATTTAAAAAAGGGGATTTTGTTAAAGGCATCGGGGATATAGAGTATTTAGGTAATATTTTGCAAAATGGTTCGGTAGCTAAAGAGTTTTTAGGGGGTAATGCCTATAGTGATCATACTCCACTTGATACTGATGTTTGTATGCTTCCAAAAGCAAATACCATTGGGGAAGCCATAAAAAAAACGGCGACAATTGACTATGGACCAATTTACTTTGTTCTTAAAAATGATAATCGGTTTGTATTAACAAGGGATAGTAAAGGAAATATTTATAAGGGTAATCCGAATAAATTAGAAGCTTTTTATACCGGTGTTATCGGTAGTGAACACTATGGGATTAGAACGGGTTTTGCTTCGAGTGAAATTGACTATATTGTGATTAATAAGTATGATGAACGCCTTGGCTTAGAAATAGCTATCAATGGTTTTTATATTCCGGTGTGTGATTTTAATGGGAAAATTATTTTTACACCCAAAGACTATGATGAACTCAGAAGTAAAATGCAAGGTTTAACGCATTTAGGGAATAATAGTTTTAAATTATCACCGTATTTAAATATTCCTGGGGTTAATGAGTTAATAATGCAAAAACAAAATCTTCGCCAAAAAGAACAAGAGAATTTACAAAATATTAATGAGGTAATAAAAGAAGCTGTGGAAAAGGCTAATTTAAAATTAAAAATTGGTTATGATGGGAATTTAGAAGAAGGGGTTGTCGAATTATTAAATACGGGTTCAACGGCAAGAGAAACGAATATCCCGCATCATGCTGATTATGATTATATAATAAGAATTGATACTAATATTATCAAAGATGATAATAAATTAGAAGAATTTTTAGATATATTAGAAGAAGCCGTTCCAGCTGATAAAGTAAAGGTCGATGCAAGTAAGTTAAGATTTTTAGGAATAAAATTAGCTAATGGAGCGAAGATTGATTTAGATTTAAGTTATATGGCTAAATTAGATAAACTGGAATATTCAACTGAAGTAGCTTTAGAAGATAGATTAAAAACAATAAAGGAAATTAATCCTCAGGGCTATGATTATGTAATAGCTAATATTTTATTAGCCAAGAAAGTTTTAAAAGATAATGGGGTTTATAAGCCTCGTTATAGTCCAGAATGTCAAAATGGCTTAGGAGGACTTGGGGGTGTCGGTATTGAAAACTGGATTTTACAAAACAATGGATCATTTTTTGAAGCTCTAAATAGTTTTTTACAAGTTGCCCAAGAAAGTGATTTTGAAACATTCCAAAAGAAATATTTTGTTTGGGATTTTGGGGAAAATCACTATGCTCTTAAAGATAATGATGAATCTTCCCGCTATCATTACCCTCATGATAACTTTATTAGTCGGAATCTAAATGAAGCTGGTTATAACCAAATGAAAAAAGTTTTACTTTCATGCCAAGATCAATATGTAACTAGTTTATTAGAAAATCTTTATGAAAATTATCTTAATAATAATATAACTTTAGAAATATATGTGGCTAATTTAGAAAAATTGGCAAAAGAAGTTGGTAATACGAAAGTTAGGGCGAAAATTGACAAGTATTTTGCCTTCGCGGGCTTAAATCCAAGTGAACAAAAGAAAAAATAGTATTTTAAGTCTAAGTAGTTTAAAGTGAGAATTATCTTATTTTGAAAGATGATTCTTTTTTTATTGATTGTATTTATTAATATAACCCAATATAGGTTATATTGTGGGTAAAATAGGTCATTTTTATTAAAATTTGCAAATTTTTTAAAAAAATTGTCAAAAAAAGAAGTAAAATGCCACTTTAGTGGACTATATATAAGTGAGGGGAGGAATTTCAGCATGAAGTAAAAAACAAAAATAATCCAGTAGAAGGTTAGTCAACCTTGGTTAAAATTTTGACTAAAAAATAAAGAAGGAGAAAATTGAAATGGCAAAAAACGAAGAAAATAAAAATAACAAAGCTCCCATACCTCTTGTTTATGATAATATGTTCAAATATTTTATCAAAGATTATCGGGTTCGCTGGTATGTAATCAAAGTTATTTCTGAATTAATTAATCAAGATGAAAATGCGGTGGAACGAAAAATCCAATTTTTGGATACCGAGTTAACTGGTAAACCAAAATTTAAGGGAAAACGCAGTGATGTTGTTTGTAAAGTTGGACATTATATTATTAATATAGAAATGAATAACTGGCGGAGAAGTAATACTTATGAGGATAAACAAAGATATGTCAATTTTTTATACAATAAGTATTATCCGAAAGATGATAATCAAAAAATGAAGTACTATATTATCCAGGTACATATCAATAATTTTGATGATGATATCAAAATTAGGAATGAGTATCGAATAAGAGATTTTGCAGGCAAAGTCCTAATTCCCAAGATAAAAATCATAAAATTTAATCTTGTCAAAATAAAACAAAAATGGGATAATGGACTTGAGTTAAGTAAGTTGGAGAAATTGTTATTGATATTAAAATTAAGTGAAAATATGACAAGATTAAAAAAATTTATCGAGGAGGATGAAGATATGACTAAATTAGAAAAAGAAAAACAATTTTTTGAACAAATAATGGATGAATTTTATACAGAGTTTGATGAGGAAGAAGAACTAGCTCGAACAAGAGCTGATGAAGTTAGTACTGCTCGAGCAGATGGAAAATATGAAGAAAAAAGAAATGTAGCTCGCAATATGATAAAAATGGCTTTACCTAAAGAAACAATATTAAAAGCAACAGGAATAAATGCCGAAGAATATGATAAATTAGTTACTACATAATTTAATATTTATAAAAACTTTAAAGAGTTATCTTATTCGTAAGATGATTCTTTTTTATTGATTGACTGTTGTTATTAGTGTAACCCAAAATAGGTTATATTATAGACAAAATAAGGCAATTTTATTATAATAATTTTACATTAAGTAAATTAGAAAATTTACTATTGTTATTTAAATTAAGTGTTGATTTAGAAGAATTAAAAAATTTATTGGGAGAATGAAGATATTAGTAAAATGATTCTTTTTATAAGTTGATGATATTAATTAAATAATAACTAGGAAAGGATAAGTACATGACAAAAGAAGAAAAAGAAAAATTATATTTTTATCAAGTTATGGAAGAGTTTTATAAAGAGTTCGATTACGACAAAGAATTAGCTCGAACAAGAGCTGATGAAGTTAGTACAGCTCGAGCTGAGGGACGTGCTGAGGGTCGAGCTGAGGGTAAAGCTCAAAGTATCGCCTATATAGTTTCTAATATGATAAAAATGGGTTTACCTAAAGAAGAAATATTAGAATTAACAGGAATAAATGCCGAAGAATATGATAAATTAATTACTACATAATTTAATATTTATATTAACTTTAAAGAGTTATCTTATGCGTAAGATGATTCTTTTTTTATTGACTGACTGTTTTTATTAGCATAACCCAAAATAGGTTATATTATGGACAAAAAGGGTCATTTTTACAAAAAAATGCAAATTTTTTAAAAAAATTGCAAAAAAAAGAAGTAAAATGACAAATTAGTGGACTATATATATATGAAGGGAGAAATTTTTGCTAATAATGAAAGTCATTAAACAACGAGATTTAAAAGATTGCGGCGTATGCTGTTTAGCCTCAATAATCAAGCATTATGGAGGAAATGTATCACTAGAAAGATTAAGGCTTGATACGCATACCGATGCAACCGGAACTAATGCTTTAAATTTAATTAATGCTAGTAAAAAATATGGCTTCGAAGCAATGGGTGTTAAAATTAGTAATATTTATAATGAAAATATTAAATTACCGGCTATAGCCCATGTGACTTCCAAAAAAGGTTTAGAGCATTTTGTCGTGATTTATAAAATAACTGTAAAAAATGTCTACTTAATGGATCCAGCAAAGGGCAAAATAATAATGACTGTGGATGACTTTGATGTTATATGGAATAATATTTTAATTCTTTTTTATCCCAAAATGCCAATTATCTTTTTACCTAAGGAAAATACTTTAGGAAAGTTATTGATGGAGATTTTAAAAAAAGAAAAGAAATTATTTATAATCATTTTAATATCAAGTATTCTCTTTAGCATTTTTACAATTATTGATAGTTATTACTTTAAGATTACCTTGGAAGCAATTGTTTCTTATAAAGAAAAAGTTTACTTAATGTTTATCGTGATTATTTTTGGTAGTGTTTTAGTTTTTAAACTATTATTTAATAATTTGAGAAAGTATTTACTTAATCATTTTAGTAAAAATGTTGATGTTTACATTATTAGTGATTTTATTAAATATTTATTTAATATCCCTTTAGAAGCTATTGTTAGTCGAACTAGTGGCGAGATAACAACGAGAATGAGTGAGATTATGAATATCAAAACTCTGATTACCGATATATTTTTGGCTTGGTCGTTAGATTCTATCCTAATGATAGCTTCTTTACCTATTTTGTATTTACTTAATGATAAGTTATTTATGATTTTAGTATTCGTCTTTTTAAGTTATCTTTTAATAGGTATTATTAGTACGAAATTAATCTACGAAAGGGCTTATCAAAATATTGAAAAGGAGGCTGATTTTAATAATTGCTTACAGGAACAACTAAAATTAATTTATAGTTTAAAAAATTTAAATAGGATTGATTTTGCTTTAAAAAAATTAGAAGAAAAAGGAAGTTATTATTTATATGATAATTATAATTTAATGAAAATTATTAATTTGACTAATAACTTAAAGATAGCTACTAGTGAAATTGGGGTATTTTTAATTAATACCTTGGGATTAGTTTTAATTTATAAAGATATTATATCAATCAGTGATTTAATAACTTTTAATACGCTTAGTTTTTATTTTCTTGACCCTATTAAAAATATTGTTAATTGTATGCCTAAATTTAGTTTTATGAAAGCGACATTTACAAAAATAAATGACTTCTTAGGTTTAGGTAACGAAAAGTTAGGTGATAGCATGACTTTTAATAATTGGGAAATAGAAATTACCAATCTAAGTTATCGGTATAATGATTACAATTTAGTTTTAGATAAAGTAAATTTAAAAATTAAAGACCGAGATTTTGTGCTTTTAAAAGGACAAAGTGGACAAGGTAAATCAACGCTTTGTAAGTTGTTAATGAAACAATTAACAGGGTATGAGGGCACTATTAAACTGGGGGATTATAATTTACTAGATTGTAGTTTAAAAGCTATTCGGGAAAATATAGTGTATATTTCCCAAAATGAAGCAATATTTACGGGGACTATCAAAGAAAATATTTTAATGTCGCGTCCAATTAGGGAAACTGATTTTTTTGAAGTTTGTAAGATATGTCAAATAGAAAAAATAATTATGAATAAGCCTTTAAGATATGAAACCTTAATTAGTAATGATGTAACTTATCTTTCAGGTGGGGAAAGACAAAGAATAATTTTAGCTAGAGCTTTATTAGAAAAAGCTAGTATTTATTTAATTGATGAAGCATTAAGTGAGGTAGATTACGAAATGGAAAAAGAAATTATCAATAATTTAAAACAGTATTTACAAGATAAAACGGTAATTTATATTACCCACAAAAAGCAAGATGATTTATTTACAACTATTATCGATTTAAATCAAGATGAAATATTATGATAGCTTACTAAATATTAAAATTAATTATCAATTTTATTTACTGATTAGTGGTCTTCTATTTTTATTTCTTCTTTGTTTAGCTGGAAATATTAAATGGCAAGATACACAAAGGTACCAAGGAATATGCGAAAATGATTTATGCTATTTAAAAATTTTAACCGATAACCTTGATACAATAAAAAATGGGGAATTTTTAAAAATAGATAAAATTAAATATTATTATCAAATTATTTCCCTTGGGGACTTGTTAGTAGATGAAACTTATTTAGTTAATTATAATATTGTAACTATTAAAATAAATAAATCTTATAACCAAAGAGAAGTTGTAAATATAATCATCTATGCTCCTAAAGAAAAAATATGGCAAAAAATAAAGAAAATATTAAGAAAGGAGTAATATGGAAAAATTAACAAATGAAGAATTAGTTACAATAAATGGTGGTAATCAAAGTATGTGGCTGATTATTGGTGGCGTTATTCTTTTGGGAATAGCGATAATTGATGGCATTGTTAATCCTAATAAGTGTAATAACTAATGCAAAAATTAACGAAGGAAGAACTATTTGCTATCAAGGGTGGATCAATCAGTGGCACGATGGTTAATGCCATTACCAAAATGCTAACTACCATCTATGATTTAGGGCGTTCAATTGGGTCAACAATTCGCCGCCTTATTGATAATGATTTCTGTTCTTAACGAAATAAAAAGTAAAAAAAATAGGGAAATTGTTGCAACAAATTAGTCGTAATGTTATAATAATCTTAGAAAAAACGCAGAAGGGAGGGCGAAAAAATGACAAAAGTTGTGGTTCAAAACGGAAATGTAGATTTAGCAATCAAGAAATTTAAAGTTAAATTTGCGAAAAGCGGTGTCCCTTCGGAAATTAAAAAAAGGAAACATTATGAAAAACCGGGAGTTAGAAGAAGAAATGAAATAAAAGAAGGAATTAAAAACTCTCGTAAAAAGAATCGCCGAGGTTAGAATTATGTTTGAACAAATAAATAATGATTTAAAAGAAGCTATGAAAAATCAAGATAAATTTAGATTGGGAGTTCTAAGAATGGTGAAAAGTGCCTTACAATTAGAAAAAATCAATTTAAAAAAAGATCTTGAAGATAACGATGTAGTAGCCGTTTTAAAAAAACAAGTTAAATTACGGAAAGACTCTATCAGTGAATTTAGTAAATATGGTAAAGATGAAGAAGTAGCTAATTTAAAAAAAGAAATTGAAGTTATCAATAAATATTTACCAGCCGAGATGACTGAGGAAGAAATAAAAAAAGTAATCGAGGAAGTATTTGCAGAATTAAAACCAACTTCAATTAAAGAAATGGGATTAGTTATGAAAACATTGAACCCTCGATTACCTAATGCTGATATGGCTTTAGTAAGTAAACTAGTAAAAGAAAAACTAAGTTAAGGAACCAATTGGTTTCTTAATTTTTTTGATTTCAAAAGTTATTTAGTTATGCATATAATTAAGTGGTGAATTAGATGCATATAAAAGAAAATATTCTTAATTTTTTATATGATAAAGATTATTTTATAACAATCTATGAACGTTATATATATGTCTTTAATTATCAAGAATTAATTGCGATAAATGGCGAGAATATAAAATTAAAACTCCCAAAATTTAAATTAGCAATTGAGGGAAGTGATTTATTCATTACCCAAATGGATCCTAAAGAAATTTTAATTAAAGGTAATATTACTAAAGTAGGTTTTATTTATGATTAAACATTATATTTTAGTAAAAGCTAAGTGTGCTAATTATTATAATTTTATTAATAAAGTTCAATATCTTTGTTTAAAAATTAAAGAAATTAAATATCAAGATGGTTATATTTATTTTAAAATAGCTAAGAATGATTATGAGAAATTAACCAAATATTTAATTAGTTATAAGTTTGAAAAAGAAGAAATGGGGATTTTTAATATAATCCAGAAAGTAAAGAAAAACTTTTTCTTGGGGGTTATTTTGGCTAGTGGTTTAGGATTATATTTTCTTTTAACTAATTTAATTGTGGAGGTTAATGTTGTTCATGAAAATGCCCAGATTAGGGAATTATTAAAAGAAGAACTGGCGAGCTACGGAATAAAAGTTTTAGCTTTTAAAAAAAGTTATCAAGAGATTACGAGAATAAAACAAGCAATATTAGATAAATATCCAGATAAAATTGACTGGTTAGAAATTGAAGAACATGGAATGAGTTATGATGTAAAAATAGAGGAAAGAATAATTACGGATACTAATAAAGAAAATAAAACGTGTGATTTAATTGCTAAGAAAAATGGCATGATTAGTAATATTGAACTTTTTGATGGCGAAGTTTTAGTGGATTTAAATGATTATGTCAAAGAAGGCGATGTCTTAATCACTGGCAAAATTATGTATAATAACGAAGAAAAGCGTAATACTTGTGCTAGAGGCGAAGTCTATGCGAAAGTTTGGTACACCGTTAAAGTAAGTGTTCCTTTTAATTATAAAGAAAATATGAAAACCGGTAAGACTAAATATAATTTAGTATATGAAATAAATGATAATAAGAAAAGAATTTTAAAGAATCGGTTTACTAATTTTGAAAGTAAATATAAAACTTTATTAAAAATATTTAATTTTAAATTATATTTAGAAAAAGAAATTGAAGTAAAAAAAACGACGCAAAAATATAGTAAAGATGAAGCATTACAAATAGCTTTAAATAAAGCTCAAGAAAATATTAAGAAAAAATTAGGAGTTAAGGACCATGTAATTGATGAAAAAGTTTTGAAAAAAAACCTAAATGATAGTACAATGGATGTAGAGATATTTGTTATTACGGAAGAACTAATAAGTACCGAAAAAATAACAGTTCCCGAGGCAAATCTCAAGGAGTGAATAAGATGGTATTTAAAACCATTAAGGGTGTATTTGTTGATAACTGGCCAATTTTAGTTATTTTTTTAGTAACTGTCATAACGATGCGTTTTTATTATTTAAAAAATCATCGAGAAAAAGTTTGTTTTTATAAAGAATTTTTAACTATTTTAAGTATAATATATATATTTTTACTTTTTCAATTATTAACTAAAGTAGAATTAAATCATGGGGGAGGTTATAACTTAGTGCCTTTCACTGAGATTTTACGATATAAATTTGGGAGTAAATTATTTATTTATAATGTTTTAGGCAATTTATGTATTTTTATTCCTTTTGGGTTAATTGTAGCAGAGTATATCCAGCCTAAGACTATCTTTCCCCCTTTAATTATTGCCTTAATTGTTAGTACGACTATCGAATTTGTCCAACTTCATATTGGGCGGAGTTTTGATGTCGATGATATTATTTTAAATATTGTGGGAAGTATAGTTGGGTATTTACTTTATATTGCCTTGAGTGCAGTCCGTAGTCACTTACCACGGATTTTTCAAAGAGATGGCTTATACAATTTAATATGTATTATTCTTTTACTAATAATGGGCATATATGTTTTAAAAATGATGGGGGTAATTAATTTTTAATGAATACTTATGATATAATAGATGAATATGGTTATCAAGATTATAATTTCTTAGATAAAATTATTAAAAAAACTTTGGCAATGGAACAAGTTAAAGCTAGTTTTTTTAGCTTAGTTTTGATTGATGATGAGAAAATGCATGAACTTAATTATAATTACCGGGGGATAGATCGCAGTACGGATGTTTTATCTTTTGCATTTGAAGATAATAATAAACTTTGTTATAATATTAGACAACTTGGCGAAATATATATTTCGATTCCCAAGATGAAAGCCCAAGCCAAAGAGTACGGGCATAGTGAAAAGCGGGAATTAGCTTTTTTGACCGTGCATGGCTTACTTCATCTATTAGGTTATGATCATACCAAAGGACAAAAAGAAGAAGCGGAAATGTTTGCAAAGCAGGAGTTGGTTTTAGATGAATTTGAAGAAACAAAAAGAAAAAAAGAAAATGAGTTTTAAAAGATTTTTAAATAGTATTAAATTTTCAATTGAAGGTTTAATTTATGCTTATGGTAATGAACAAAGTTTATGGATTCATGGCATTGGAACTTTTATCATTATTATTTTAGGTCTTTTATTACAAATTAGTTTTAACCAATGGGCAATTTTAGTGATTGCTTTAGTGGTAGTTTTGTCCGTGGAACTTTTAAATACTGCGATTGAAGCAACGGTTGATTTAGTTACCAAAGAAATTCACCCTTTAGCGAAGATTGCCAAAGACTGTGGGAGTGCCGCAGCTTTTGTGGCTGGGGTGATGCTTACCATCATTTCTTTATTCATCTTTATTCCCTATATTATTGCTTGGTTTTAGGTGATGACATGAAAAGTGGTTTTGTTAGTATAATTGGGCGTCCCAATGTAGGCAAAAGTACTCTTGTTAATGCGATTATTAATAAAAAAGTCGCAATAACTAGTGATAAATCAGGGACAACTCGTAATATTATTCAAGGAATATATAATGAAGATGGTTATCAAATTGTTTTTGTAGATACCCCAGGGATCCATAAACCTCTTGGTAAATTTGGTAAAATTTTAAATAAGCAAGCTTTAGCTTTGACTAAAGATGTTGATTTAATTTTATTTGTGGTTGATGTTGCTTCCGGAATAGGTAAGGGTGATAAATTTATTTTAGAATCGCTTGCCAAAAATAAAGTACCAGTAGCTTTAGTTTTAAATAAAATAGATGAAATAAAAGAAAGTGAATTATTAGAAATAATTGCTCAAAATAAAGATATTTATCATTTTGTGGAAATAGTTCCAGTTTCCGCTTTAAAAAAAGATAATATTGAAAGACTAATTGCTGTTATAAAAAAATATTTAAATGATGAAGTCCAATATTTTCCAACGGATATGTATACTAGTAGTACAATAAAATTTATGGCAAGTGAAATAGTTCGGGAAAAGTTATTAGACGTAACTGAGGATGAAGTTCCTCATAGTATAACTTGTTATACTACTTCTTATGAAGAAAAAAAAGATATTGATAATATTTGTGTGGATATTATTGTTGATAGAGATTCCTTAAAAAAAATTGTTATTGGTAAAAATGGGGCTCGGTTAAAACAAGTAGGTATTTTAGCCAGAAGAGATATTGAAGAGTTAGTTAATAAACGCATATATTTAGAGTTATATGTTAAGACGATTAAAAATTGGAAAGAAAAAGAACGTTATTTAGTCGAGTTAGGTTTTATTGATCAAGAATAAAATAAAGAATTTTTTCACATTATTTATAATGAGGTGAAAAAATGCAAAAAGATGAGCTTTGGGAAAAATTTAAACAAAGTGGCAAGATTGAAGATTATTTGAAGTATAAAGATGCTTTACGCGAAAAAGAAAAAAATTAAAAGGATAAATACTTAGTCTAGTTTAGATTAAGTATTTTTATTAAAGTTATTTTTAAAAATATGATATACTAAAGAAAAAAGGTGATTAAATGAAAAATAAAAAAATTGTATTTATGGGAACTCCTGAGTTTGCCGTGCCTATTTTGAAGGTTTTAAAAGAATTAACTAATGTTGTCTTGGTGGTAACTCAACCGGATAAAGAAAAGGGAAGAAAAAAAGAATTAGTTAAAAGTCCAGTGAAATTAACCGCAGAACAAGCGGGCATACCTGTTTTTCAGCCCAGAAGAATTAGGGAAGACTTTGCGATAATAAAAGATTTACAACCCGATTTAATTGTTACTTGTGCTTATGGACAAATTCTTCCTGAGGAATTGCTTGCTATTCCCAAGTTTAAAGCGGTGAATGTTCATGCTTCGCTTTTACCTTTATATCGGGGAGCATCTCCCATCGAGCGAGCTATTATGGATAATCAAAAGGAAACAGGGATTACTTTAATGTATATGGATGCTGGCATGGATACGGGCGATATTATTGCAACATCAAAGCTAGCTATTTTACCAAGTGATACGGGAGGAAGTCTTCGAGCTAAATTAAGTGAAGAAGCAAGTAAACTTTTAAAAGCTAATTTAGAAGCCATTTGTACTGGGAAAGCTAAGGCAACACCTCAACCTGCAGGAGTTACTTATGCTCCGCTTTTAAAAAGAAGTGATGAACATATTAACTTTCAAGAAAAGGGGGTTAATGTTATTAATAAAATTAGAGCTTTAAATCCCACCCCACTTGCAAACTTTCTTCTTGATGATAAAGAAATAAAGGTGGAAGAAGCCATATTTGTTCCTAAGAAAGTTTCTCAAGCTGGTTTAACTCTTTTAGAAGATAATAAATTAGGAATAACGGTTTTAGATGGGATAATATATTTAACGAAAATAAAACCAGCAGGTAAAAAGAAGATGGATATTAAAAACTATTTAAATGGTTGTGATAAAAAGAAAATTTTAGCTAGTAAAATTAGTTAGTTTTACTAATATAATTTAAAGATAATGGAAAATGGGTGATTTAATGCAAAAAGGGCGTTTTTTCTTAGTTAATTTTGTAACATCGCTTCGGGTTGTAGGCATATTTTTACTAATTCCCCTTTTTTTTAAGTATGGGGGCTTAGCCGTGGGAATTTTAAATATCTTTTGTTTTTTAACGGATTTTTTAGATGGACGGTTAGCTACATGGTTTAAGTGTGCGACCTTCTTTGGCAGTATTTATGATGGACTGGCTGATAAAGCCTTTTTAGCAGTTAATTTAGCTCTTTTAATTCATTTTATGCCTTGGGCAATTCTTTCCATCATATTAGAATTAATCATCATAATTATTCAATATCTAAAATACCGGCATAATTTAAATGTTAAATCTTCCTTTTTAGGGAAAATTAAAATGTGGGTTGCCGGCATTTGTATTATTGTTATTGACTTTAGTTTGCCCCAAGTTACTTTAGGCAAAAGAATATTAATGGTTTTAATTGTTTTTGAAATTTTAACCATTATAAGTTATTTAAAAGAATCTAAATTAGCCAAGCAAAATACTAATGAAAAAAGAAAAGTTAAAACAATGGAAAATTATACTTTAAAAGAAGCTCTATTTAGTCCGGATTTTTATCAAAAGCATAAAAATGATGATGGATTAATGCTTTTAAAAAGTGGAGCTAAGAAAATATTAAAGAAGAACTAGGAAAATTGTTTCCAATATCTTAGAAAGTGATATAATAAAGCTATGAAAGAAAATATATTTAATTATTCCCGTTTAAAGTTGGAAAATTATTTTTTGGAAAATGGTGAGAAAAAATTTAAAGCTGTACAAGTAATGGAATGGCTATATGATAAGCGGGAATATAATTTTTATAATTTTAGTAATTTAAAAAAAGAATTACAAAAAAAGTTAGATGAAGATTTTACAACAGAATTTATAGAAATCGAAAAATTCTTAGAGGGTAAGGATGTTAAAAAATTTTTATTTCGCTTAAAAGACCAAGAGAAAATTGAAGCGGTTTTAATGATTCACGATTATGGCATAAGTGTATGCATCTCAAGTCAAGTTGGTTGTAATATGGGTTGTAAGTTTTGTGAAAGTGGACGGCTTAAAAAGGTTCGTAATTTAGAAACTTATGAAATGGTTGAACAAATCTTATTAATTGAAAAGTACATAAATAAACGAGTTGAACGGGTAGTTATTATGGGGATTGGTGAACCTTTTGATAATTATGATAATGTTATTAATTTTATTAAGATTATCAATGATTCCAAGGCTTTAGCTATTGGAGCAAGGCATATTACTGTTTCGACTTGTGGTTTAGTGTCCAAGATTGATGATTTTAGTAATTTAGATTTACAAGTTAATTTAGCTTTATCCTTACATGCTCCAACAGATGAATTACGAAGTAAGTTAATGCCTGTCAACCAAGTGTATAATCTTGACACCGTTATGAAAAGCATTAAGGCGTATATTGCTAAAACTAATAGACGAGTAACCATAGAATATGTTATGCTTAATATGGTTAATGATAACATTGCTGATGCCTTAAATTTAGTTAAGTTAATTAAAGGGATGAATGTTTATGTTAATTTAATTCCTTACAATGAAACGAGTCATATAGAATTTAATAAAAGTAGTAAAGAAAGAATTAATAAATTTTATGAAGTTCTCAAAAATAATAAGGTGAATGTTACTGTTCGGAAAGAATTTGGTGGTAATATTAAAGCCGCCTGTGGACAGTTAAGAAGCGAGAGTGATTAGATTGAAAACATTTTATTTAACTGATACGGGAAGAGTTCGAACCCATAATGAAGATAGTGTTACGATTTTAAAAAACATCAGTGGCGAATACTTAATGATTGTTGCCGATGGCATGGGGGGACACCGGAAAGGGGAAGTCGCCAGTTCCATTGTGGTAACTCATTTAGGAAAACGCTTTACGGAGTTAGCTTCCGTGGGAACCAAAATTGATGCGGTTAACTGGTTAAATGATAATATTAATGAAATAAATAAAGAAATACTAGAATATGGGGAACAGAATGAAAACTCGAAGGGACTGGGAACTACGGTAGTAACAGCAATTGTTACAAAAGAGTTTTTAATCTTTGGCAACATTGGTGATTCCTCAGGTTATGTTATAAAGAATAATAAAATGCATAAAGTAACTAAGGATCATACCCTTGTTAATCTTTTGGTTGATGCGGGTAATCTTACTTTAGAAGAAGCCAAGAGTCATCCGAAGAAAAATGTTTTAATGAAAGCTTTGGGAGCAGCCGAGAAATGCGAACTTGATATTTTTGATGTTGATAATGACTCTAACGAAGTTTTACTTTGTAGTGATGGTTTAACATCAATGCTTAGTTTAGAACAAATTGAAAAGGTTTTATTAGAACCGGATTTAACAATTGAAGAAAAAGTGGTAAAATTAATCAAAAAATGCAATGCACGAGGGGGGACTGATAATATATCTGTTGCTTATTTGGTTCGAGAAAGTGGTGATATAGCGTGATAATGAAAGGGCAAAAGATTAGTGATCGCTATCAAATAATTAAATCCATCGGTGAGGGCGGTATGGCTAATGTTTATTTAGCATATGATACTATTTTAGATCGCAATGTAGCGGTTAAAGTTTTAAGAGGTGATTTAGCAACTGATGAAAAGTTTGTTCGACGCTTTCAAAGGGAAGCACTCTCAGCCAGTAGTTTAAGTAACCCTAATATTGTGGAAGTTTATGATGTTGGGGAAGATAATGGGGAATACTACATTGTTATGGAATATGTTGAGGGGAAACACTTAAAGAGTTTGCTTAAAAAACGGGGCAAATTAACGACCGCAGAGGTTATTGATATTGTCTTACAAATTACCAATGGGTTAAGTGTTGCTCATGATTCGTATATAATTCACCGCGATATTAAACCCCAAAATATTTTAATTTTAGAAAATGGCTTAATTAAAATAACTGACTTTGGGATTGCGGTTGCCATGAACTCGACCCAACTTACGCAAACTAATTCGGTGATGGGTAGCGTTCATTATATTCCTCCTGAACAAGCTAGTGGCAAAGGAGCTACTTTACAAAGTGATATATATTCCATTGGGATTTTGATGTATGAACTTTTAACGGGAAAACTTCCCTTTCGAGGCGATAATGCTGTCGAGATTGCTTTAAAGCATTTGAAAGAACCAATTCCCTCAATTCGGGAAGAGCTTCCAGATTTACCCCAAAGTGTTGAAAATATAATTTTAAAAGCAACCGCTAAAAATCCCAAAAATCGCTATAGTGATGCTCGGGAAATGCACGAGGATTTACAGACTTGTTTAGATGAATCACGTGCTAATGAATTAAAAATATCTTTTAAATATCCAGAAAATGATTACGATGATACGAAAATTCTTGAAGCTGTTAAAGAAGCAGATATTAGTAGTGCTAAGCCAAAGAAAAAAGAAAGTGGTGAGGAAGTTATAGCAAGGAAAATTAATAAAAATGAAAGTAATAGTCAAAACAAAATTTTAATTATTCTCGGCAGTATCTTTGTGGGATTAGTTGTGATTGTAACCACAATCTTTGTTTTAATTCCCTATGTTACTTCTTCCAAGTCAACAGCTATTCCAGATGTAACTGGTATGAGTGTAACCGAAGCCATTAAGACTTTACAAGATGCTGGGTTTACGGTAGCTGATGACCAAGTTGAAGAAGATAGTGACCATATTGATGAAGGGGATATTACACGTACTTCGCCTCGGGCAGGAACGGAACGCAAAGGCGGATTTGAAGTAACCCTTTATGTTTCCGTCGGGGATACGAAAATAACTATTGAAGATTATACGCAAAAAAATTACATTGAAATTCAAGCAAAATTGGAAACTTTAGGTTTACAAGTTTTAATTGAAAGACAAGAAATTCCTACTGAGGATATTGCTAATTATCAAGAAGGAATGATTATTAAGCAATCAGTTAATCCTGGAGAAAAATTATCAAAAGGCGATCGTATAACTTTATATATTCCTAAATTAGATCAAAAGTATCCTGACTTTTTGAATGAAGAATATACGGTGGAAGATGCTCAAGATTTTGCTGATGAAATGGGCATAAATTTGATTGTTCAAGAAGTAGAAACTAGTGAATATCCTCCAGGAACAATTTTTTATCAAAGTCGGGAAGCCGGAAAAATCGTAGTACCTGGTGTTGATTTAAGAATTAAAGTAGCTAAAGAAGCTATCGCTGATGAAGAAATGCCTGAGGAAGATGAAGGTAATTTAGATTAATGATTACCCAAGGACAAATCATCAAAATTATTAGTAATCAATTTACGGTTTTAGTAAATGGCAAAGAAGTTGTTTGCTCAGCTCGAGGGAAATTTCGAAATGATAAAATTTCCCCCGTGGTGGGTGATAAAGTAAAAATTGCTTGGGAAAATAAGCAAATCACTGAAATTATGCCCCGGCAAAATTACTTTGAACGCCCCTTAGTTGCCAATGTGGATGTCGCCGTGTTAGTAACTAGCGTTAAAAAGCCTGATTTATCATTATTTTTACTAGATAAATTAATTAGTAATGTTTTAATTAATAAATGTGTTCCGATTATCTGTTTTTCCAAACTAGATTTATTATCTGGTAAAGAAGGAAAAGAAATTAAAAAAATTCAGAAATATTATCAAAGTATTGGTATAAAAGTTATTACGAATAATGATTTACGGAAGATAAAAAAATATTTAAAAAATAAAGTTGCTTTTTTAACGGGGCAAACAGGTGCTGGCAAATCAACTTTATTAAATAAGTTAGATAAAAATTTAAATTTAGAAACTAAACCCATTAGTGAAGCTTTAAATCGCGGGGTTCATACGACCAGACATGTGGAATTATTTAAAGTTGCTCATAGTTATATCGTGGATACCCCTGGTTTTTCCGCTCTTGATTTTAAGAATGTTACAATCAATGATTTAAAAATGAGTTTCCCTGAATTTGCTAAATATCAATGCAAATTTCCAGATTGTTCCCACCATTTAGAAAAAGATTGTGGGGTAAGAAATGCCGTTTTAGCTGGGAAAATAGCTAAAACTCGTTATGAAAATTATTTGAAGTTTTTAGGTGAAGTAAATGAAAATAACCGCAAGTTATTTAAAAAGTAAATATAATTTAGAAGAAACATTAAATAGATTAGCTCAAACTGATGTTGATGCTATTCATTTAGATTTAATGGATGGAACCTATATTCCCATCACTAATTTTGATATTAAAAAATTACCATATCTTTTTAAGGATATTAATAAACCTTTAGATGTCCATTTAATGCTTGATAATCCGCATCGCTATGTAGATACTTTGTATGAGATGAATACCAATATTATTTTTTTTCATCCTAAGCGAGCCATGGATGCAATAAATTTAATTGAAGATATCAGAGAGCATTATAAAAAAGCGGGGATTGTAATTAATCCTGATGAAGATATTAAGGATTATAAAGAATATTTAGATTATGTTGATGCGGTATTAATTATGAGTGTGATGCCAGGGCATGGGGGACAAAAGTTTATGCGGAAGGCTTTAATTAATTATGAATTTATCAAAATGGAAAAGCGGGGACGTTTCTATGACATTTATGTGGATGGGGGAATTAATGAGGAAACCATTACTTTTGTAAGTCAAGCGGATGGCATAATATCAGGTTCCTATATTTGCGAAGCTGATGATTTTCAACAACAAATTGATAATTTACGAGCTAAAGTTAATTCTTAAAATAACTATTTAGATGGTTATTTTTTTTATTTCTTGTATCAAAAGTTTTACGGCTGTAACCGTAAAACTTTTAAAAAAACATTTTTTTGCGGTTACAGCCGTAAAACTTGACAAAGGCTAAAATATTATATATCATTATTAAAGAGGGAGATTTTTAAGATGTTAATAAGAAAAAATTATTTGGATAAATTAATTGCGAGTAAAGATTTAAAATTAATCAAAGTTATTACAGGCGTAAGACGGTCTGGGAAAAGTACGCTCATGTTACAATATAAAGATTATTTAGAAAAAGCAAAAGTAAAAAAGACCAATATTATTTATATGAATTTTGAAAGTGCGGAATTTTATGACATTAAAGATTATCGGGATTTATATAATTATCTTAAAGAAAGAATATCTAAGAAAGAAAAGTATTATATATTATTAGATGAAGTCCAAAATATTTTCAGTTGGGAAAAAGCAGTTAATTCCCTTTTAGTGGATTTTGATACCGATATTTATATCACTGGTTCTAATGCTTATCTTTTATCTAGTGAACTAACGACCCTTTTAGCAGGAAGAGTTTTAACTATCAAAATATATCCGTTTTCTTATAAAGAATTTATTTTAGAATATCCATTTAAAGAAAATGAAGATAAGTACACTAAATTTGATAAGTATTTAAAATACGGGGGAATGCCCATGCTTGTAAATATGCAAGATAATGAAGAGTTAATCTTTAATTATTTAAATGATTTAAAAGAAGTCGTCTTAAAAAAAGATGTTATCAATCGGAATAAAATAAAGGATACAGTTTTTTTAGATAATTTAATAAAATATATGGCTTCCACTATTGGCAATTTTACTACTCCCAATTCTATTGCTGAATTTATGCGAAAAAACGGGAGTGTGATAACTAATGAAACGATTGATGCTTATTTAAAAATGTTAGAAAATGCTTATATTATCTATAAAGTTCCCAGATATGAATTAAAAGGTAAACAATTATTAAAAACACAAGGCAAATATTATTTTATTGATAATGGTTTAAAAAATGCCGTTGCCGGACTTTCCGCCTATGATTCAGGGAGTAGTTATAAAAATTTAATTTATATTGAGTTATTACGCCGGGGCTATGAAGTGTATGTAGGTCAATATAATGATTTAGAAGTAGATTTTATTGCTCAAAATGCTAAAGAAACCATTTATTATCAAGTAGCAAGAAGTATATTAGATGAAAAAGTCGAAGAAAGAGAAAAAAAATCATTGTTAGCAATAAATGATAATTATAAAAAAATAATTTTAACAATGGATAATGTTAAAAATAAACAAATTGCAGGAATAGAGGTTGTAAATATAATAGATTTTTTACAAGAATAAAAATATACAAATAAATAAAGCTACCTTGTTAGGCAGCTTTATTTATTGTTCTTGCTTCTCTCGCACTTATGATAACTTTTTCTCCATTAATAGTTTTCTTTTGTAAATTTGGCTTTTGTTTCATTTTAGTTGCATTTAAAGCGTGTGATCTTCTATTACCTGTTAAAGGTTTTTTAGTTGTAACTTTTGTCGCCATTATTATGCCTCCTTTGTCCATTAAAGTTTACCAAATTACCTGAGGTTTGTCAAATAATTATCTCGATAATTTTGGCAATTATAACATATATATTAATTAGGTGAAAAAAATGAAGTTTTTTAAAACTATTGGTTTAATGGCGATTGTTTTATTTAGTTTTTATTATACCGAAAAAATTGCTAATTTTGTCTTAGTTAATAATGAGTTATATCAAACTATTTTAGAAAATAAAGATCAGTATGAAGTTAGTAGTATTGCCGCTTCGATTGAAGATGATTACATTATTCCTGGTCTTGATGGCATCAAAGTGGATGTAAAAGATAGTTATTATAATATGAAAGCGGTTAGTGCTTTTAATGCTTATTATTTAATATATAAAGAAGATGAACCCACAATATCAATTGAGCAAAATAAAGATAAAATAATTAAAGAAGGGAATAAAGAAAAAAATAGTATTGCTTTAGTTTTAGAATATGATGAAAATTTAATTAATCATTTAAGTAATTATCCGATAAGTGTTTTAGTAAATTATGGAAATTTTCACAATAATGTATCTTATGAAGTTATTAATAATGAAGTAATGGAGTTTAAAAAGTTAGAAAGTTTAATTAATAAATATCTTACTAATCCTAATATTTGTTTTATTAATAGTCAAAATGAGCAAATATGTCGGGATAATCATAAGTATTTAGTGGAAGCTAGTAAGATATTAAATAATAGTACTTATTTAAATGTTTTAAATGAAGTTAAGTCAGGAGATATTATTTTAATAAATAAAGGAACCAACCCAAAGTATGTTGATTCCTTACTTAAAACCATTGCTTTTAAAGATTATGAACTTAATTATTTAAGTAAACATATTAGTGAAGATCGTTAATCAATAACTCTTAATTTTGGAAATTTTTGTTTAATTAATTCATCAGGAACTTTTTTATCAATAAGTTGCATGATTTTACTGGAAGCCGCAATGCCTTTTACTCTTTTAGCATACCTAATAGTAATTAAGACCGTTAGGGTGATATTAAAGAGCATAAAAATAAATAAAATAATTGTTAGAATAAATAACTGGGGTGAATAAAACTTGGTAAATAATTTAGCTAAATAAGGGTAGATATACTTAATAAAGACAAAAGCAATAGCCCCCCAGGCAAAGCAATAAGGAAGATATATTCGCCCATTTAAATTTAAATTAAAGCTTTCATATGTCCAAGTATAAGTATTAAAAAAGTATTCTTGAAAAAAGGAAGCAAAGTATTCAAAGAAAGTCCCAATTATAACCCCATTTATAAAAATTGTAATGGGGCTTTTGTTTTTAAGTCTTTTAAAAAAGAGCATTATAACTAAAAGACCAAAGCCATATATGGGTTTAAATGGGCCAAACCATAAGCCTTGTTTATTAATAAATTCGCCATGCTTAATAAAGTAAAAAATAGTTTCTAATAAGTAGCCAAAAAAAGCTCCGATTATAAAGAGCCAGACAGTCTGGACAAATAACTTTTTATATTTTTCTTTCAAAATATATCACCACTTTAATTATATCGTAGATTAGTTCTAAACAAAACTATTTTTAGATAATGAATTAGAAGAAAAATTATGATACAATGAAACAAAGGAGCTAGCTTATGAATGCACCACTTAAAGTTATCACCGATTATTCTCTTTTAAAAAGTTTAATAAAAATTCCTGATTTAATGGAATTTTTAAAAGCCCGGCAAATAACTTGCTGTGGGATTTGTGATGAAAATTTATTTGGGGTTATGGATTTTTATACTCATTGCTTGAAAAATGGGATTAAACCCTTAATTGGGCTTAGTCTTATCTTAGATGGCTATGAAATAGATTTATATGCTAAAAATTATAATGGGTATAAAAATTTATTAAAGCTTCATACTTTAAAACATAAAAATATATTAAGTATAAATGATTTACAAACTTATGCTCAAGATATTGTTTTAGTTATTCCTTATGATAGTTTAGATTTCCAAAAAGAATTAACCTTTTTTGAAGATATTTATTATGGTTATAGGAATATTGAAGAAAAAAATAATTTAAAGGAAGATAAAAAAATCTATTTTCAAGAAGTGCGAGCTTTAAATAAAGATGATTTAAAATATATGGAATATTTAGATATATTAAGAAAAGAAGAGAAGGGGAATTATTATAAATGCTATTATGATGAATCCTTTAAAGATGAGAAAATAGAGGAGTTTACTGATTTATGTAATATAGAAATACCATTTAATAATCGTTATATTCCTAAATATAATAAAGATATTTTTTCTTGGGATTTTTTAAATAATTTAGCTCATAAAGGTTTATACCGGCGTCTTAATAATCAAAGAAATCCCGTTTATGAAAAAAGATTAGAGTATGAATTAAGTGTTATTAAGAATATGAATTTCGTGGATTATTTTTTAATTGTTTATGATTATGTTTTATTTGCGAAAAAAAATCATATTTTGGTAGGTCCTGGTCGGGGGTCAGCCGCCGGTTCTTTAGTTAGTTATTCCCTAGGGATTACAGATATTGACCCTCTTAAGTATAATTTGTTATTTGAAAGGTTTTTAAATCCCGCCCGGGTTACAATGCCGGATATAGATATTGATTTTGATGCGATGAAAAGAGAACAAGTAATTAATTATGTTAAAGAAAAATATGGGGAAGAAAAAGTAGCTTTGGGAATTACTTTTAGTACGTTAAAAAGTAAGTTAGTTTTAAGAGAAATAGGAAAAATTTTAAAGATTGATAGTAATTTATTAGAGAAATTTTTAAAAGAGATTGATGGAAATAAAAATTTAAAAAGTAATCTTTTAAATACTAATATTAATAATTATTTAAAAAACTATGAAGAATTAAGAAAGTTATACCAAGTATCTTTAAAACTTGAGGGAATAAAGAAGAATATGTCTACTCATGCCGCCGGGGTGGTTATTTCAAGTGTTGATTTAGATACAGTAATTCCCGTTTATCCCGAAGAAAAATTCCTTTTAACGGGGGTAACAATGGAATTTTTAGAAGACTTGGGTCTTTTAAAAATGGATTTTTTAGGTTTAAAAAATTTAACAACGATTGCCAATATTAAAAAGGCAATCAATAATGAAGATGTTTTAAAAGATATTAATTTAAATGATGAACTTGTTTACCAACTATTTAAAACAGGGAAAACCGAAGGGATATTTCAATTTGAAACTCCGGCGATGCGAAATTTAGTTTTAAAAATGCAACCTCGATGTTTTAAAGATTTAATTAATGCCGTGGCTTTAGGTCGCCCTGGCCCCAAAGATCATGTTGATAGCTTTATTAGACGCATGAATAATGAAGAAACTGTTAGTTATTTAAATGAAACTTTAGAAGATATCCTAAAAGAAACTTATGGGATTATATTATATCAAGAACAAATTATTGCCATATTGGGTAAAGTAGCCGGATATAGTTATCAGGAAGCTGATGTGATAAGAAGAGCAATTAGTAAAAAGAAAGAAAGTGTTTTACAAGAAGAACAAACTAAATTTGTTTTACGAGCGGTTAATAATCATTATGAAGAAAAAGAAGCTTTAAAAATTTATGCAGAAATTAGTAAATTTGCTTCTTATGGCTTTAATAAAAGTCATAGTGTAGCTTATGCTTTAATTGCTTATCAAATGGCTTATCTTAAAACTTATTATGCCGCCCAGTTTATCGTGGAGCTTTTAAATGAAGCCGGGAATAATAAAAGTAATTATTATTTAACTTATTTAAAACAAAGTAATATTATATTTAAATATCCGAGTGTTAATAATGATAGTCTTTATTATGTAATTAAAGATAAAAAGTTAATAATGCCTTTAACTATTATTAAAGGCATTACGTTGGAAATGGCCAAAAAAATTATGATGGCTAAAGAAGCTGGGTATGTTAGTTTTTTAGATTTTGTTTGTAAAACTAAAGATTTTATAACTCCCGAAGTATTAACTAATTTAATATATGGAGGAGCTTTTCAAGAGTTTAACTATAACTATCAAACTTTAATTAATAATATTGATAGTGCTTTAAATTATGCTTCTTTAGCTGAATTTGGTAGTAGTTTAATAATGGCTCCCGAGATGCAAATTTATCCAGAGTATGATTTAGCTTTAGTGCGGCAAAAAGAATATGAAGTTTTAGGCTTTTATTTAAGTAATCATCCGGCGAGTAAATATCAAGAGGGAATTATGAAATTAAATAATAGTTCTAATTATTTATTTAAAAGGGTTGTAACGGTTTGTTTAATTGAGACAATTAAAACTCTAAAGACCAAAAAGGGAGATGATATGGCTTTTTTTAGCGGGAGTGATGAAACGGGAGTGTTAGATTTTACCGTTTTTCCGAATACTTATCCGCTTTTTAAAAATTTAAAAAGCCATGATTTAGTAAAAGTTAAGGGGGAAGTAGTTAGGAGGCTAGCCAAAATACAAATAGTTGTTAGTGATATTGTAAAATTGGAGGAATAGTAGTATGAATGAAGTGCAAAAGTTTTTAGCAAGTATTGGTTATACCAAAAATGATTTAGATAATGCCCAAATTAAAAAAGTAATTGTTAATCGGGATAAAGAAGAAATTATCGTCATTTTAAATATGCCTTATGTTTTAGATATAAAAGTTATCAATGAATTAATGATGTGTGCTAGTAATGGAATTAATCAAGATAAAGTATGTGTTATTAAAATGGAATATGATAATATTACCATAGATGATATAGAAAATTATGTTTATTATTTATTAGATGATATTATTTTAAAAAAACCATCATTAATTGGACTTAAGAGTCAAGCTTTAGAAGTAGTTGATAATAAAATTTATTTTAATGTTTTAAGTGAATTTGAACAACAAGATTTATTAAAAGAAGCTTATTTAATAACTGAGGGGTTAGAAAAATATGGTTTAGGTAAATATGAAGTTTTAGTAAATATTAATGCCGAGATGCAAAAACAAATAAAAGAAGAAATTGAAAGTGATAAAGTAACGGTCGAATATGAAGAAAAACATTCTCCAGTTATTTTAGGAAAACATAAAGATGGAGATGTTACGAAAATTAATAATATTTTAGGAGAAACCAAGAATGTTATTATTGAAGCATATGTTTTTGGGAAAGAAGTGATTGAAAGACAAGGAAAAAAAGGACCAATATTTATTATAAAGTTAAAGGTTAGTGATAAAACTGATAGTTATTTATTAAAAATTGTCAAGTTTGATGAAGAAGAGTTTGTTACGATTAATAAACGAATTGTGGTTGGAGGTTGGTACCGTATTCATGGGCATGCGGAAATGGATACTTACGAAAGATGCATGATTTTTAATGTTCGCAATATGGAAGAAATACCAAGCAAAGATATCAAGGTTACTGATGATGCTCCAGTAAAGAGGGTAGAACTTCATAGCCATACCATGATGAGTATGATGGATGGGGTTATTGCTCCAAATGATTTAGTTAAGTTTGCTTATAAGTTAGGACATAAAGCGGTCGCAATTACTGACCATAATGTTTTACAAGCTTATCCTGATGTCTTTAATACTTTAGCCGCTTTAAATAAGGGCAAAGATGAGCAAGATAAATTTAAAGCTTTATATGGGACAGAGTTAAATGTTTTTGATATAGAATCTAATATTGTTTTTAAAAATAAAAAGTTTTCATTATTTGACCAAGAATATGTTGTTTATGATACCGAAACAACAGGGTTTCATCATGGCACTGACCAAATGATTGAAATTGGGGCTGTCAAAGTTAAAAATGATGAAGTTATTGAAAGATTTGATGAACTAATTGCTTGTCCTACGCCATTACCTAAAGTTATTACGGAACTAACTAATATTACGGATGAGATGTTAGTGGGTAAAGATAGTGAAGAAAATGTTACACGGCGTTTTTTAGAGTTTATTGGCGATTTACCTTTAGTAGCTCATAATGCCGCATTTGATATTGCTTTCGTTACGGCGGCAGTTAAAAAATATAATTTAGGAAAATTTGATAATGCGGTTGTTGATACCATGGGGCTAGCTCGCAATATTCACCCTGAATGGCGAAATCATAAGTTATCGACTTTAGTTAAAAACTTAAATGTTGAATGGGTCGAAGATAAGCACCACCGAGCCGATTATGATAGCGAGGGAACGGCGAAGTGTTTTTACCGGTTATTAGATGAAATAAAAGGACGGGGGATTAAAACAACTTTTGATTTACAAAATTTAGCTGACCAAGAAAATGCTATTAAGTTTGCTCGTCCCTTTCATTTAACTATTTTAGCTAAAAATCAAGTGGGGCTTAAAAACTTATTTAAGATAATAAGTTTAGCTAATACAAAATATTTATATCGGTTAAAAGAACCTAAATTACCCCGTAATGATTTAATTGATTTAAAAGAAGGATTAATTATTGGGAGCGGTTGTGTTAATGGAGAAATCTTTGAAAAAGGTTTAAGTTTAAATGATGAAGAATTAATTGATTTAATGAGTTTTTATGACTATATTGAAGTACAACCAGCGAATTGTGTTAGTCATTTAATTGGGCTAAATAAAACTTTTAAAACCGTTTTAGAATATCAAAATTATATTCGCCGGTTGGTTAATTTAGGTAAAAAAGCGGGGAAGTTAGTTTGTGCTACGGGGGATGTTCATAATCTTCGCCCTGAGGATTTAATTTATCGAAAAGTTATTATTCATCAAAAAACTAATGGACGCATTCATCCTTTAAATCGCCCAGATATTGAAATACCTAATATGTATTTTATGACAACTGAGGAAATGCTTGAAGCTTTTGATTTCCTAGATGAAGAAACTCGGGAAGAAATAGTTATAACTAATCCGAATAAAGTTGCGGATATGGTTGAGGAATTAAAAATTATTCATGATAAATTATATACACCAATTTTGGAAAATTCCGCAGAATTAACGAAAGAAATGGTTTATAAAAAAGCTCATGAAATTTATGGTGAAGTCTTACCCCAAGTTATTGAAGAACGCCTAGAGCGAGAATTAAATGGGATAATTGGGGGTGGCTATGATGTTATTTATCTTATTGCTGAAAAATTAGTTAAGAAAAGTAATGAAGATGGTTATTTCGTAGGTTCCCGGGGGTCAGTAGGCTCAAGCTTGGTAGCGACCATGATGGGCATTACCGAAGTTAATGGTTTAGCTCCTCATTATGTTTGTCCCAAGTGTCAAAAATCGGAATTTAATGATGAAGATGGAACCCCTTTAGCTAGCAAATATGCTAGTGGTTATGATATGCCTGATCATTATTGTAGTTGCGGGGAAAAAATGAAAAAAGAAGGGCAAGATATTCCGTTTGCGACCTTCTTAGGCTTCAAAGCGGAAAAAGTTCCCGACATTGACTTAAATTTCTCCGGAGATAATCAAGCTGATGCTCATAACCATGTTAAAGTTTTGTTCGGGGAAGACCATGCTTATCGGGCGGGAACTATTTCCACTGTTGCAGAAAAAACCGCTTATATTTATGTTAAATCTTATTGTGAAGATAATAATATTATTTTAAATCCCATTGAAATGGAAAGACTGGCGATTGGCTGTACGGGTGTTAAAAGAACTACGGGGCAACACCCTGGGGGAATTATTGTTATTCCGCAGTATATGGATGTTTTTGATTTTACGCCTTACCAATATCCAGCAGATGAACCCGATTCAACTTGGTATACAACCCATTTTGATTTCCATGCTATCCATGATAACGTTTTAAAGCTGGATATTCTGGGACATGATGACCCAACCATGCTTCGCTATTTGGGCGATACAACTAAAGTTAATATTTTGGATATTCCGTTTGATGATGAAAAAATTATTAGTTTATTTACATCACCTAAAGCTTTAAATGTAACCGAAGAACAAATTTTATGTAAAACCGGAACTTTAGGTATTCCGGAATTTGGAACTAATTTTGCGATTAACATGCTTTTAGAAATTAAGCCAACCCATTTTGCCGACTTAGTCAAAATTGCTGGATTATCCCACGGAACCAATGTTTGGCAAGGTAATGTGCGGGATTTAATTATTAATAATATAGCTTCCTTTGACCAAGTAGTGGGTTGTCGGGATGATATAACTGTCAGTTTAATTAATTATGGTATGGAAGATTCCGCTTCTTTTAAAATTAGTGAGTTTGTCCGGAAAGGACAAGCGAAAAAGAAGCCGGATGTTTGGCTTGAACATGCCGAAAATATGCGTAATCATAATGTTCCTGAATGGTTTATTGAATGTTGCCGGAAAATAGAATACATGTTTCCCAAGGCTCATGCTTGTGCCTATGTTATGATGGCTTACCGGGTTGCTTGGTTTAAAGTTTATTATCCTTTATATTATTATTCCGCTTTCTTTAGTATTAGAAGAAGTGATTTTGATGTCAAAGCTATGCTTCAAGGTTATGATGGAATTAAAAGAAGACTAATTGAAATTAAAGAAAAGGGCTTTAATGCCTCAGCTAAAGAAGAAGCTGTTGCGGATACTTTAGCCGTTGCTTTAGAAATGCTAGCTCGGGGCTTTAGTTTTAAAAATATTGATATAACGAAATCTTTAGCCAAAACCTTCTATATTGATGAAGAAAATAAATGTTTATATTTACCATTCATGGCGGTTGATGGCTTAGGGGAAAACGTGGCCAAGAAAATTGTGGAAGAAAGAGAAAAGAAACCTTTTTACTGTATTGAAGATTTTGCTAATCGTGGTAAAGTCAATAAAACAACTGTTGATGTTTTAAGAGAATTAGGGATATTTAAAGATTTACCTGAATCAGCTCAATTAAGTTTATTTTAAAGAATGTAGCCCAAGTGGTTACATTTTGTTATATAATTTATGCTAAGGGTGGTGATATATCATGGAACTAAATAAAATGAAATTTATTGATTTATTTGCTGGCATTGGAGGATTTCGATATGCTCTTGAGTCGTTTGGGAGCCAGTGTGTTTTTTCATCGGAATGGGATAAATATTGTCAAGAAAGTTATAATTTAAATTTTGGTGAAATCCCTTATGGCGATATAACCAAAATAGCTGAAAAAGATATTCCTAATTTTGATATTTTATGTGCTGGATTTCCTTGCCAACCATTTAGTATCTCGGGAAAACAAAAAGGTTTTGAAGATACACGAGGAACTTTATTTTTTGATATCGTACGAATTGTTAGATATCATAAACCTAAAGTTATTTTTTTAGAGAATGTTAAAAATTTAAAAGCTCATAATGGGGGAGCAACTTTTAAAGTTATTTCTAATACCTTTGATAGCTTAAATTATAATATATATTATAAAGTTTTAAATGCTAAAGATTTTAATTTACCCCAAAATAGAGAAAGAATTACTATTGTTTGTATAAGAAAAGATATTGATAATGGTAAATTTAAGTTTCCTGATGCATCCCCAGAATTTACCACGATTAGTGATATAAAAGAAGATGATTCTCTTACAAGTAAATATATCATTGATAGACAAGATATTTATATAGATGAAAACAAATTAAATGAAGCTATAAAAAATGGACGAGTTTCTAAGCCCTTACAAATTGGGGTTATAGGAAAAGGGGGGCAAGGAAATCGAATTTACCATGAAAATGGGATAGGAATAACTTTAGCCGCTTCAAGTGGTGGTGCCGCCTCCAAAACAGGTGCTTACTATATTAATGGTAAAGTAAGAAAGTTAAGTCCAAGGGAAGCCGCAAGATTACAAGGTTTTCCCGAAGAATTTAAGATAATAGAAAATGACAATCAATCATTAAAACAATTTGGTAATAGTGTTCCAATTAATTTACTAAAAGAAATTTTAAAAGGTTTAAAAGATATTGATAGAGAGATATTACCAAATTAAATTCGTAAGTCTTTTTACGTCAAATAATGCTAACTATAATATTTGCTTATTGCAAATATTATATCTACGTAGATATAATAAAAATATAAGGTTGATGATAAAATGACAGGAAAGAAAAAAATAAGTATTATAGCATTATTACTTTTACTGGTGTGTGTAATTAGTGCGACTTATGCTTACTTTGTTGCTCAAAAGGGAAGTGGAGGGAGTGCTAATATTAATGTGGAAGCTGGCACTACTGATTCACTAACTTTTAAAAGTGGTCCAGCCATAAATATTATCGCTAATAGTGATAACTTTGCTAAGAACAAAGGTAATCAATCTGGTGAAACCCAAGTTAGTGCTCATTTAGTTGCCAATAATGGTAATTATACAGCAACTGAACAATATTATGTCTATGTTGAAGTTCAAGAAAATCCTTTTTTATATTCTCAAGAGGAAACACCAGAGTTAATATTACAAATAACTGATCCTGAGGGAAATGCCGTAGATACCATTGAAATGAAAGGTATAGATTATGTAACAATAAATGCTAATAGTGAAAATGAAATTAAAGGATTTGATATTACAACTTATGAGGGATTAATAGCGATTAAAAATAAAGAAGAAATAAGTGCTGAACCAAATGAAGAAGTTCCTGAACAAAATGGAATTGCTGATGAAACATGGCAAATTAAAGTCATCTTTATTAATTTAGATACTGACCAACAAGTAAATACCGGAAAAACTTTTCGAGCTCAAGCTTTAATTCAACATGAAGAAAAAAAGATAGTTCGAACATTAGCTAATTATGTTACTAGTCAATATCAATCGCAAGGTTATAATGGCATTTATCTTCATGATGAAACTTTAGATAATGGTGCCGCAGATAATTCGTATCGTTATACGGGAAGTAATCCTAATAATTATGTTTGCTTTGGTTCAGGTAGTGAAGAATATAATCGTGATGGCACAGGTGAATGTCCCGACACTAATCTCTATCGGATAATTGGCGTATTTGATAATCAAGTTAAATTAATAAAATCAGAATATATTACAAAAGAAGAATTAGGGTTAGGTGATTTAGAATTTGGTCAAAATGAAAACGGTTTAAATGTTAAAGATACTTATACAGAAGTAGCCCGAGTTAAAAAGAAAGAAAATATTCATTCATTTTCTTGGAGCGGTAACCCCAGTGTTAAAGATAATAATTGGTCGAATAGTGAACTTAAAAATGCTTTAAATAATCCTGATGTTAATTATTATTTAGGAAAACTAGGGGATTGGGAAAGTTTAATAGCCAAAACTAAGTGGCATGTTGCTGATTATGATGTTCCTAATGTAACTCCTAAACAAATATTAGAACAAGAAAATAGTGAAGATGCTACAATAGTAGAAGCTAAAATTGGTTTGATGTACCCTAGTGATTATGCTTATGCCGCGAGTAGTGATAATTGGACAAGTAATCTTGCTGATTATAATAATGAAACTAATTGTAATAATAATTGGTTATATAATGGTGTTTATGAATGGTTGCTTTTAAGTGAAACCTTGTTTGGCAATATATTTTCCTATACCACCTTTAGTTCTGGCTTAGTAGGAGGATTAAATGCTGAGTCCCAATCAGCAGTAAGACCAGCCTTTTATTTAGATAGCAAAAAAGCTACAATTGTTGATGATGAAACTAAAGATGGTTCCGTTACCAAGCCAATTCGGCTAAATGTTCCTGAAAGTAACTAAAAAAAGCACAGTCGTGCTTTTTTTAGTTATGATATTCTTTAATGATTGCCTCAGCTACTCTAATGCCATCCATAGCCGAAGTGGTTATACCGCCCGCATATCCAGCTCCCTCGCCACAAGGATAAATTCCTTTAATATTGGCTTCGTAATTTAAATCCCGCAATATTCGGACGGGGGAAGATGTTCTGGTTTCAATTGCCGCAAAAAGAGTATCAGGGTTGGCAAAGCCTTGGATTTTTTTGGCAAATTCCGGCATCGCCTCGGTAATTGCCTCAATCATAAAGTCAGGTAATATTTCATGTAAATTGGCTAAAGTATAGTTTCCTTTAGTTAAAGGTTCAAAATTTAATTTTTGACTTTTTTCTTTTAAAAGAAAATCTTGATAAGTTTGAATAGGGATATAGCCTTTTCCTACTTGATAAGCTTTAGCTTCTAGTTTTTCTTGAAAACTTATGCCATCTAAAGGATTAGCACCAAAATCATTTGGCGTGATGGTAACTACAATTGCACTGTTAGCTTGCTTAGAATCTCGTTTATAATTACTCATTCCATTTATGGCTAAATGATTTTTAACGCTTGAGGCATTAACGACATAACCACCGGGACACATACAAAATGTATATACGCCACGGTTGTTCTTAGCTTTATAAGTTAATTTGTAACTAGCTGGAGGTAAAAGAGAAGCATATTTACCATACTGAGCTTCATTTATTAATTTTTGGTCATGCATAACTCTAATTCCCATGGCAAAAGGCTTAGCTTCCATCACGATATTTTTTTCATAAAGTAAACGGAAAGTATCTCTAGCACTGTGGCCAATAGCAAGAATTAAATGCCCACAGGGGATAATTTCTTTTTGGTTAATTTCAATTCCCGTTAATACATTATCAGTAATGATTAGGTTCGTAAGCTTGGTTTCAAAAAGAAACTTTCCACCCATAGCAATAATTTTTTGCCGTAAGTTTTTAATGACAATTCGTAATTTATCAGTGCCAATGTGAGGCTTTTGTAAATATTTAATTTCCGCCGGTGCTCCACATTCAACAAAGATTTCCATGACTTTTTTTTGTAAAAAATTCGGGTCTTTTTTTAAAGTATTTAACTTACCATCAGAAAATGTCCCAGCACCGCCTTCACCAAATTGGACATTACTTGTTTCATTTAATTTATTAGTTTGCCAAAATAAATTAACATCTTGGCATCTTTCCTCAAGGCTTTTTCCTTGTTCAATAACTAAAGGCTTATAGCCAAGATGAGCTAAAAGATAAGCCGCAAATAAACCAGCTGGCCCGGCTCCCACGATTATAATTTGTCCTCTTAAAGTTTTGGTACCAGGGGTAGGGTAGATATATTTTTCTTGTGGTGCTAAAAATATATCAGGGTTATGTAAATGTTTTAAAATATTTTTTTCATTTTTTAATTTAACATCAAATTCATAAATATAAACAACTTCTTGACGAGCATCCAAAGATTTTTTTTGAATAATAATCTCTTCAATATTCTTAACATCAGTTTTTAATAACTTAGCTATTTTCTTTTGTTGATATAATAAATTATCCTCAGAAATGGGAATTTTTACTTGTCTTAAGCGAATCATTTCTTCCTCCTACTTTAAGTCCGGTAATCCAAGCTAAACCTAAATTATAGCCGCCACAGATACCATCCGCATCAATTACTTCTCCAACAAAATATAAGTCTTTTACTTTTTTCGATTCTAAAGTTTGGGGATTTATTTCTTCTAAAGATACTCCCCCAGTGCAAACTTGAGCTGAATCAAAATCATCGACTTCTTTAACAGAAAAAGGAAAACTTAATAAATAATCAATAATTAAATCTTGATTTACTTTACTCCACTTACTATCTGGTTTTGTTTTAGTTAATTTTAAAATTAAATTAACAATTTTATAATTTAAAAAGCCTTCTAAAAGTTGGGTAACATTAAATGGTTCTACTAGCTTAGCTTGATAATTTAACCAGTTTTTAAATTTAAGTTTATTTTGGGGATACCAAGGAACAAAATTAATCGTAATTTTTTCGGAGTAATCTTGGGCTAACCCCTTGGCAATATGCCCACTTAAATTAAAAGCCACAATCCCACTGATACCATTTTTAGTTAGTTGGACTTCCCCCAGTTCTTCTTTAATTAATTTTTGATTTTCCCATAAACTTAATTTGACTTCCGCTCTAACCCCATCCCAATCATGGTAAAATGAGTCATTGCCAATTAACCTAGTTAAAGCTGGATAAATTGGATAAATTGTATGTCCTAAGTTAGCAAGAACTGGGATAAGGGAGGCATCACTTCCCGTCTTTGGTGCCGCTTTAAGACCACAGGCAATTACGACTTTATCAGCTTGATAACTTTTAGTATCAGTATTAATAATAAATTTTTTATCTTTATATATATTAGTAACTAAAGTATTAAAAATAATATTAACTTTTAAGGCTTGAGCTTTATTAGAAAGAGCATTAACGATACTGGTAGTTTGATTAGAAAAAGGATAATAACAATTATTAATAACTTTAGGAATTATTCCAAGAGAAGCAAAAAAATCTAAGACATTATCTTCTTCATCACTAATTATTTCTTCGAGTATTTGGACGTGATGCGTTTCATAATTATTAATATTTAAAAAACGATGCCAATAATTACAACGGCCATTTCCTGTTAATAAAAGTTTTTTCCCCACTTTATTATTTCTTTCTAAAACGGTAACTTTTGCTCCTTTTTGAGCCCAATTAATGGCACTAACTAAACCTGATGCTCCCGCTCCAATTACTATTACTTCCATAATTTCCCTCATTTCTTCTTTAGTATATCAAATAAATAGTGCTTATAATAGCATTTTTAAATAAGTTATGATATAATCTTGAATGTGACGGAGGTGGAGTTTGTGCGAACTTATAAAGTAAATTTACCAGAAGGAGTAAAAAAGACTTTTGGAGCTTCTAAAGGGGTAAAAGTAAGATTAATTAATAAAAATAAAAAGAAAAATAAAACTATAAAAAAGTAAGGTATTATTGTGATTAACAATAAGCCTTTTTTATTTGTCAAAAGCTTATTTTTGGTTTACAATGTAATTACATAATGGAGGGATAAAATTGATTACAATTGAAGAGGTACATAGTTTATTAAAAGATAATAATTTAATTCATGATAATGGTTTATGTTTTTATGGTTGGGTAGATGTGGCTAATACTAATTTAGAAATAATTAATGTTATTATAAAAAATGCCAAAGAACAAAAAGTTATAGCTCTAGGGGTAAGTGATGCCGATTTAATTGTTATACCTTATAGTAGTTTAAATAAACAATTTTTATTAAATCAAAAAAGTGTTTTTAATTTGTCTGAAATTAACCGAGCTATTGTGAAAAAAAGTCTTAATAAATATAGTTTAACCATTGCTTTAATGAATAGTAGTTTAATAACTATTATTTTTGAAAAAAGGCATTTAGAAAATCCAACATTTAAAAGTAATATTTTAAAATTTTTAGATAAGATACCGAGTGAGGGTAAAGAAATTATTGCAACAGCTACTAAAGATAAGGGACAAATTGATTTTGCTAATTTAGCCGAGGCTAATCCTAATATTCCTAACCAAGCTCCGGGAATACCAGTTACCCCAGGGATTCCTACCCCTCAAGAGCCAAGTACACCACCGGCAAGTGTAGCCACACCAAAGCCATCTAATCCTCCTAATTACCAAATGCCGAAAACCAATAAAGCCAAAGATGCTGGGGGATTAATTTGCCAATTTAAAGCCACAGTCATTCCGACAACTTTACTCGAAAATCCTGAGGAATCCAATGTCCAAAAATTAGACCCTATTAAAGCGACCATTTCTTTTTATGAAAATAATTTAACAATTAATTCTTTTACCTTAAATTATAATATTGATAAAAATCGGATTTCTAGTATTATTGTTAAAAGAAATGATGATGATACCTTAAGATTAAGAGTTTTATCGAGAAATGATGAAATTTTCGCTGTTTTAATCCAATATAGTGATATGGGGAATAGTAATTATAAAGAAAATGTCTTAAGTTTAATTAATAGTTTTATTCATACAGGTGAGGGTATAGAAAATTTAGTGGCTTCCCATAAAGATAAAAAAGTTAGTAATTCTTTTGCCACTTTAGGCTGGTTTCTTTTGCTAGCTCTTATCATCGGGGCGATTGTTTGGTTTAATATTAAAGGTTAAGAATGTTAATTAAAATTGCGGGTTTTATATTAAGTGAAGTTCCCTATGGGGAAAGTAGTAAAATAATTAATGTTTTAACCGAGGAATATGGTCTAATTGGAATTATGGCAAAGGGAGCTAAAAGTATTAAAAGTAAGAATCGGGTTGCTACTTTAAAATATAGTTATAGTGAATTTTCAATTTATTATAAAAAAGATAAATTATCTTTATTGAAAAGTGCGGATATTATTAATCCTTTAAAAAATATTAAAAGTGATATTATTTTAATAAGTTATGTAACTTATTTAGCTGAGTTAGCTAATCAAGTAATGAAACAAAGTAATGGGGATAATATTTATAATGATTTTATTAAAGGAATATTAAAGATTGAAGAAGGATTAGATCCTTTAGTAATTACCAATATTTTAGAAGTAAAGTTTTTAGATTGTTTAGGTGTGGGTTTTAATATTGATAGTTGTGTTAAATGTGGAACGCAAAAAAAGATTATTACGATAAGTCCTGATGCGGGTGGTTTTATTTGTGAAGATTGTTTAACTAATGAATATTTAGTACCAATTAATGTTATTAAACTTATAAGAATGTATTATTATGTAGATATAAAAAGTATTACGAAATTAAATATAGTTAAAGAAGAAAAACAAATTATTAATAAATTTTTAGATAATTATTATGAAAAATATACAGGAATATATTTAAATAGTAAGAAGTTTTTAAAAAATATCTTAGGTTATTAGGTGAATTCTAAAAGTAAATGCAACTGACAAATTAAGAAAATAAAGTCTAAAAGTAAATACAATTAAAAATTGGCAA
>CANQCI010000007.1 GCA_947589675.1 uncultured Bacilli bacterium
TGGGCTTGTAGCTCAGCTGGTTAGAGCGCACGCCTGATAAGCGTGAGGTCGGAGGTTCAAGTCCCCCCAGGCCCACCATTTATATGGCCCGTTGGTGAAGCGGTTTAACACATATGCCTTTCACGCATACATTCATGGGTTCAAATCCCGTACGGGTCACCAATTTTGAATACTAAATCCCTTATTTAAAGGGATTTTTTAATACCCAATTTTATATCCATTAGAAAAGCTACCCTAAAGGTAGCTTTTCTAAGCGGCACTTGGCGCCAACACGGGTTTGATCCGATGAATTAGTCCAACAGACCAAAATAGATATAATAATATCTAAATAAATTATACCATATTTTTAAAATAATAGAAGCAAAATTTTTCATTATGAATTAGAAGCCAAGGTGCCATGCCAAAATTGGTCAGCTTCAAAAGTATTATAGTTTCTATAAAGAGTATATTCATTATCTAAATTAGGATTACTAATAATTAGATTTTGAAAATCATTTATAACATTTTCTTCCATTATTACTTGGTTAGTTTCAGCAATTAAAGAAATAGAGCCAGCTTGAATATTTTGATTTAAATCAACAAATAAACTTTTGACTGATGAGTCATCCTCAGGTCTTTGTAATTTATCATTTCCAAAAGCCATGATATTTCCCCCATTTAAAAGATAACCAACACTAGAACTAATACTCATTTTCGCCGAGTCAATAACCAGTTTCCCCTCGCCGGTAAACTCCAGCAAACTATTAGAAGCAATAGCCCCCATGTAGGTGTTACTTACCCCCGCTTGAATATAATTTTCACTACCCAATGGTATATTAATTACTACTTTTCTAGCTTGATCAACAACAATTGCCTCATATTCTGAACTAATATTAACATTATTTAAATTTAAGACTACAATATCTTGGGTATTAATATGAATAGAGCCATTAATAAGTGCCCCCGAAAGATTATAAGTACCACCCGAATCAATGACAACATTTTGCTTAACCGTCCGAGCTCCACTGCCACTTACAATTGAATTTATCCCTAGTTTAATAAAGGCAACATTCGGTAAAATGGTTTCTTCATTTTCACTAGCCGGAACAAATGTATTATTAATTTCTTCACTTTTAGGCTCATCTTTTTGCATAAAAGGAGCAATTATTAACATAATTAATAATAGGATAATTAAAAAACCTAATATACTGGCAACAATAAGATTGCTCTTTTTCACACTCTTCACCAATATTATTATATAAAAAAAATATTTAAGACGGCGAATTTATTTAAAAAATATTCTTTTATTGACACCTTTTTTACTTCGCAAAATACTTGACGAAGAAGAAACTTATGGGATATAATGTATTTAAGAGATGTCCTGGTAGCTCAGCTGGATAGAGCACTCCCCTTCTAAGGGATTGGTCGGGGGTTCGAATCCCTCCCAGGACACCAATTATATATTTAAAATAATCTAGCGAAAACTAGATTATTTTTAAAAAGTGAGGAATTAAAATGAAAAATAAGTATCAAAGATTAAATAAAGAAGATAGGAAAAAAGCTCGAGATCGATTTTATCGTACTCCCTTTGGTAAGGAATTAAAACCTCGTTTACAACGTATTTTAATTATTGGCATATTATTATTAATCTATGCTAGTTATCTTCTAATTGATGCGATATTTAAAAAAAGTATCTGGGGGGCTTTAGCCGCCACCGCAATTTACCTTTTTGCTTTATTTTTCCTAATTGGTAGACATAAAATAATTGTCCGTGATGTAAATGATTTTTTAATTAAAAGAAAATAATTTATAATAAACATGAAACATAAAATCTTATTATGAGTATTGATGAAAAATTTAAAAGATTAAAAGAAGAAGATTTTATTTGGATTGTTTATTTTTTTATTGCTGCAGCAGCCCTATACTCTAATAATGAAGAAAGAAAATATTATTTAACCCGCAATAATAGTTTTTATAAAAAGCAAAAAACAATCAATATTATTATTTTAACGATTGCTTTTTTCATTTACTTATATTTTATTTTAAATCAAACCGAAGATTTAAAAAATATGGAAAAAAATTTTTATAGCCAAACTTATCGAGAAAATTTTGCGAGGCTCATAGCTTCCATTCTCTTTTTAGTGGGTGGGGCTATTTATGTGGTTTTAGAAATTGTCCAAACAGAGCCTGATGAAGTAGGATTTATTTAGTAAAATACCGGTAACTATTATGTTTTAAAATTGGCTGGTTATAGCTATTTGCTAAATCGCTTACCGTAACTGCTTGATAACCTCGGACATACAATTCTGGTAAAATTTGTTTTATGGCATCAATGGTTGTCCGATACATATCATGAAATAAAATAATACTTCCCTCTTTAACATTGTCTAAAACATAATTTACAATATGCTCAGTATCCCGGTACCGCCAATCCTCAGTATCAAGGTTCCACAAAATGAATGCCGTATCTAAAGCTTCTTTAATCTCATTATTAATGGCTCCATAAGGCGGACGCATGAAAACAAAGGTTTTACCAATAATATTAGTTAAAAGTTCATTACTTTGGTTAAATTCGGCAATAGCTTTAGTTAAATCTTCCCTTTTTAAGTTTTGATGAGCCCAGGAGTGATAACCAATTTCATTCCCACTTTCATTAACATATCGCACAACATCTTGAAAGGACTGAAGGCGATTACCTACCATAAAAAATGTTGCGTGAACATGGTTTTTATTAAGAGTATCAACAAGCTCTTTGGTTAAATTTGATGGGCCATCATCAAAAGTTAAACTTACTAATTTTTTATTAGTATTAATAACTGAACCCATTTCATTTTGATAATCCGGATTAATATTAACTGGAATTGTTAAATAATCTTTTATTTCATTATAATTAACTTTTAAAGATAATTCTTCATTAATACTTGGATTAATAACATAATTATAAAAATAGATAATTAGTTCATTTTCATAAAAAGCATAAACATTATCATGATCCATATTACTTAAAACTGAGGCAATAAAATCAGGATATTTTAAAGCAATTAATTCCTTAATTTTGGTAGCAAAATTAGTTATTTCGGCTGGCTTAATTAATTCGGTAAAATTAACTTCTTCCCCCGTTTCATAAGTAAATAGATGACTTTCATATAAATTATTATTTTTAATAATCACACTAGTATATTCTTGATTTAAATCAGTTTCCCAAACTTTCCCAGTATTTAAACTAGCAACATAATCACTAATTTTCTTACTTTTAACTGGTTTCTTTTCTTTAAATATAGTTAAATGTCCTTCATTTATTAAAATATTGTTATTAAAAAAATGGAAGTAACTTATACCTAAAAGAAGAAAACCTAGAGCTAAAAAGCCCAGAAAATTTAAAGATATTTTGCGTAACCGATACTTCATAATATACCTCTTTCTTTTATATATTTTTAATATTTCGTTTTTTAAAGACTAATTTGGCCGTGATAATCATTACTAAATAATAGATTAAACAAGTAATTAAGGATTGCACCAAAGAAATACCATAGGTACTTTCTTGATTAAATAATAGATATGTTAAATCCCAATTGGGGGTTACAAAATATTTTAAGAAATTTAAATTATAAGTTACAAATAAACTATTAATAATATCTGATGCTATATACCCACATAAAGACAAGGTTATAGCAAAAGCATTACTACATATAAGGGTTGATAAACTAAAAGCTAAAGTAGCAAGTAAAATGATTTTGGGCATTAAATAAATTGTATTTAAAAGAAAATATTTAAAGACATTAATTGTTTCAATCGCCCCGATTTTAAAGTTATAACCAACCACCGGTATCGCTAAATCCTTAAAGCCAAAGAATATTCCCCCGAAAAGCATTTCGCCCCCAGCAAAGAAAAGAATGATAAAGACCAGCATAATTAAGACTGTGATAAATTTAGCTCTTAAAATAGTACTCCGTTTATAAGGAATAGTTAAAAGAGATTTAATGGTTCCTCGGTGAAACTCATCACTAACAATAGTCCCGGCAATCATAATCACAAAAATAATAATTAAAAACCCATATTCATTATAAAAATCGGCTAATATTCCCCTTACTGATGCCATATTATTAGTATCTACTTTATTATCTAAGATATACTGATTTTCCATAAATTCCGCATAATCCCCTTGATAACTTTTCTTTAATTCCTCCGTCTTAGCATATTCATAATCTAATCTCCCATCTAAAAGCATCGTTTGATTTTCAATAGTTTGACTTAAATAATTATCACTATACCCAACATCATTTTGTAAACGATAATTAAGTAAATATTTATTATATTCATAAGCTTTTAAAGTTCGATTACTATCTAAAGTTTGATTATTTTCTTCCGTATATTTAATATTTTCATTTACTTGTTCTAACTCTAAATTAACAAAATACCGCCAATTATTACTATCTAATTTAAATATTAAATCATCAATTTGTTCTCTTAACTTAGAAGCTTTCTCTTCATCATTATTAACATATAAATAATTATAATATTGATTTATTTTATCAGCAACATAAGTATAATACTTATTTACTTGCCATTCATTAGCATTTTTTAACACAAATTCTTCTTGTTCTTTTTCGGCTAAAAGATTAGCATACTTACTCATACTTCCTTTTTCTTTATCAAAGTTAGCTATTTCGTTTTTTAAATATTCTAAATGTTCTTCATCCCCATAAGAAACATAATAATTACTATTAATATCCATTGTTTTATAAATATAATTAGTTAAAACAATATATCCTAACATTAAAAATAAAAATATAATTGTTCCTTTTTTATGAAATACTTTATAAATTTCATTATATACTAATCTAACCACGTTTCTTACCCCCAGTTTTTTGTAAAAAGGCTTCTTCTAAACTTAACTCAACATGTTTTACTTCATATATATCTACTTTTTCTTTAACTAATTTTCTTATAATTTTCGCTATCTGTTCTTTTTTCGCTTTAACATAAAAACTAGTTTCTTTTACTTCATACATTCCGGGAATATTTAAATCTTTAGTAGAACTAACAACAAATAAATATTTTTCCGTATTCTTTTTAAAGTCTTCCACATTACTAGCTTCTATTATAACCCCATTTTCAATGACACAAACTTTATTACAAAAACTTTCTAATTCCGCTAAGTTATGACTCGATATTAAAATGCCCATCCCTTCTTTGGCCAGCTTTTTTAATAAATCCCTTAAGTCTTTAATTCCCTCAGGGTCTAAGCCATTCGTTGGTTCATCTAATATTAATAAATTAGGATTAGCAATTAAAGCCCGAGCAATCCCAAGCCTTTGCCGCATCCCGAGCGAATACTTGCTAACTTTATCATGAATCCGGTCTTTTAAGCCTACCATTGTTGCTAATTCCAAAATTTTTTCTTCCCCTACATCTTGGTAATAATTAGCCATTAATTTTAAATTTTGATAGCCAGTTAAATACATATATAAATCCGGATTTTCAACAATTGCCCCCACTTTAGCAATGGCTTTAACAAAATCTTTTTCAATATTATAACCATTAATAATAACACTACCTTTATCAATCCCAATTAACCCTAGTATTAGTTTTATCGTCGTGGTTTTCCCACTTCCATTAGGTCCAATAAAAGCTAAAATATCTCCCGCATTAATTGTAAAAGAAACATCTTTTAAAACTTGTTTATAGCCAAGCTTCTTATTTATTTTTTGACATTCTAATATTTTTTTCATCACTTAACCTCGTAAGGTTATTATATCATCTTTCCCCATTTTTTTCTTCTCTTTTAAATGTTTTTAAATAAACTTCTCGAAGCCTTTCATTAGAAACATGCGTATATATCCCCGTGGTATTTAAATTAGCATGCCCCAAAAGTTCTTGCACCGTTTTAATATCAGCTCCATTATTAAGAAGATGAGTGGCAAAAGTATGCCGGAAAGTATGGGGAGTCACATGACTTTTTAAAGCTAAATCAGCTACCACATCTTTGATCATTTTTTCAACACTATATATATCATAGGGCTTACCTTTATTTAGAAAAAGATATTCACTATTATTGGTATCTAACAAAGGTCTTACCTCTTTTAGATATGTTGTTAATATTTCTTGGGCATATTCCCCATAATAAACTATTCGCTCTTTACTTCCTTTACCCAATATTCTAATTTTTAATTCAGATTCATCAATATCTTTTAACTTAATATTAACCATTTCACTAACCCGGCAACCCGTGGCATAAAACATTTCGACAAATAATCTTTTAATAATTCCCTCATTACTTTTAATATCAATACTATCAATAATTTGTCTTAATTCTTCATAACTTAAATAATTAGGTAACTTCCGGTCTAATTTAGGATTTTTAATGGTTTTAAATAAGTTTTCGGAAACAACCCCCTCATCCAAAAGATAATTATAAAAACTTCGGGCAGCACTAATCTTCCTCGAGATAGTCGTTTTCTTTAATTTCTTAGCATCTAATTCTTTTAAGTATTCTCTGATATCATCTCTTTTTAAATTTTGATAATTATAATGTTTAACTTTAAAAAAAGAAGTTAATCCTAATAAATCTTTTTGATAACTAATAATCGTATTAGGTGAAGCATTAACCTCTTTTTGTAAATAATTTAAATATTCCTTAACTTTTTCTTCCATGTTTAATCCTCAAGTAGTTTTAATTTAAACAGTCCATTTAATTTTTTCCCCGCATTTTTTTCTTGATCAGCATCAAGATTAATCAATGTAACCCGAGCTTTCCAAACTTGATTTACAAAACTTTTATCATTATTAGCCATTATTTCATGATTAGCATCAACTATATATTCCCCCGTTTTATCTGTAATATCAAAGCCACTGACACCATCAATCGATACATAATCTAATCCCTTTATTTGTTTTACCTCGACATCATCAGGATCAGTAATGGTTAAAATTACTTCCGGTTTATTTTTATTAACCGAATAAACTAAATCATTAGCTAGTAAATCCACACTTACCGCATAATGAAAACGAGCCACTTCCATATCCGTTCCTTTAGAAACTGTCGCTTGAGCATAAGTTTGATCAAATAAATTATTCATGTCTTTGCCAAAATTAAACATATCCGCATAAATAGATATGGGATTACCCGCATCAAAAATAAGGGAAGTCATGGTAACCGACTCCACTTTAGAGGTAGCCGAAACATTATTAGAATTGATAACAGCAAAATAAGCCAAAGTAGCCCCCACACAAGTAATTAAAAAGGCAACAAGATAAATCATTAATAGCATACTCCGAGACTTTCTATTCATATTATCAATCCTTTATTATCCTACTTAAGAATACCATTTTTCCATTCAAAAATCAACCCTCGGAAAAAAGAGCCAGCTTGCCTCTTTTTTAGATTTCCCTTTCCTCATCTTCCAAAAGAATTGTTAATGAGAGAATTTGCTTGAGCACTCTTTTCTAAAAATTGATAGTAATTTTCATCAGCCGTAAATTCTACTGATTTTCGGCTTGCCGTTTTCGTAACATGCGTATATTTACTCATTTCTTCGAGTGCTCTTTTAGCTTGGGGATACATTTGCTTTAAATAATGTATTTTACATTTGTGTTCATTAGCTACCATATTTATATTATTTAATATAAATTGCCCTTGTTTTTGGTTAATAGTATTTTTATCTATACCTTTTAAAAAATTTTCTGATGATATCATATATGGAGTCAAAATATTTGATTTTTTCATCAATTCATCAATAGATTTAAAACAACCTCTTTCATCATAAAAACTTAAGATTAATTCATTATTATTATATCCTTTATCTTTTAATATCTGAGGATACATTTTCACTATATATTATTTAATCTCCTAATAAACTGAGGTATATCATAATTTAATAATCTATATTCGTTATAAGTTCTTAAAGCCTTATAATATTCTATATTAACACCAGTTACTCCACTAATATTTATAAAGTTTATGGCATTTTCAACACCTTTAATGTCGGCATCAATCTCCAAAAAAAAGTTATCATGATGCCCCTTATAAAACTCTTTATCAGCCAAATAAATAATTTTTTCGATATCATACATTACCCTAGAAAATGATGGTTGGTTCCTTAATTTCTGGGGACACTCGAGTTGCAGTCTATGCTCTAATTCATGAAAGCAGGCATAGATTAAAAAGACAAGACCATTATCATTAGTATTAGTTGGATTATTATAATTTTTTTGATTTATTTTATCAATCACATCAGAAAAAATATAAATTGATTTACTCTCTGCTAGATAAGTCCCTCCAGCATTTGGAGAAATATTCATATTCGGATGTAATAACTCGGCATCTTTTCTACTTTGATATACTATTCGATAATCAGTTTGAAATGAACTATTAAATATACTACATATTTTTTTCACAACATCATTATAATCATACTTTTTCATTTTTTCTCCCTAAATAAATTGTAATAGTAGAAAAGTGACGATATCTTAAAATCATCACTTAATTACTATCTACACACTTAAAATCTAAGCCCCGTAAACGCCAATTACCATCAACTTTTATTAAATTAATATCATTATAAAAGGTTGATAAAATTACGGTATCTTCTTTTTCTTCTGGATTGATATTATAAGTTTTCGTATAATCTGTTGGTATCTCTTGAAAATTTTGACAAGCTGGTTCCTTTTTTAAAACATATAATATACCACCAAAATCATAATAATGATTATATTCAGGATCACTAAAATATTTCCGATAATGACTAGAACTACTTTCTGTATAATATTTATTAAATAAATCCATTATTTTGGTAACACTGTTATAGTTCTTTAATTTTTCATCAATAACAGCATAATATTCTTGTCCATCGAATGTTGCCGTGGCATCTCCTACTTCGATATTCCCCATTAAGATATAAGAAGCTAAATAATCTACTTGAATCAATTCTTTAAATAAAGCTTCATCATTAGTTTTATTGCGAGAAATTAATTTAAAAACTACGACTAAACATACGACTACAATCACACTAATTAAGATTACCATAACTAAAATTATTTTCTTAATCTTTTTATTTTTTTTTATTTTATCCGTTTCCATTATATTTTACCTCACTTAACTTCAATATATTGAACATAGATAGTATATTGATAATAACTATAAGGAACCAATTCTTCATAACTACAAATTGTTCCCCGACTATTTAGCTCTCCTTTTAAACAATAATAACACCTACTACCATCTTGATATTCATCCCAATCACATTCGTATTCAGTAGTACATGATGCATCATATTCTTCCATGAAACATTCTCCCCAGTATTGTTCAGTTTGGGAAGACTTACCTGTCCCACTACAGCTTCGTCCATTAGGATTTCCACCAGAAACAAAACCATACTTTTTATCGGTATAAGGCCATACACAAGATATATCATATTTGGTAGGCGATGTACAATTAGCCGTTTTTCCATTAATACAATCACAAGAAGCTGTATTAGGATCAGCATTCACACTTCTATTTTTATATTGGACATTATTTTTATAAGTTCTGCTGGAACCATCTGGTAAACAACTTCTTCCTGAGAGCCTTCCTCCATAAACACAATCACAATCTTCCACTTCGTTACCAGTTCTATATTTAGGACTACTAGTTACCGTTTGATATTCACTACCTGTCTTTGAGCTTCCACCTGTAACAGTATAATAAAGATAGTTGCCACTTGTATAAGGAGTTCCATAAAATTTACCTGTACCTTGCACCGAAATACTCACTATTTTTTTAATCCCATTAATTTTTTCATTTCCACTAAATTGTGATCTTTGCCGATTTTTCTCCGTAGAAAAGGTTGTTGATCTTAAAGTTCCTAGTTTTTCAATGCCAATACTTCTACAATCTTTATTTCCGGCTTTATCTTTAACACAGAAATAATAAGTTTTAACACTTTGTTGAGAACTTAAAGTTATTTTTTGGGTTGTACTTACGGTTTCAGAAGTACTTTTCCAATTACTCGGATTACTTGTTGTGGAAAAAGCATAAGCAACTATATGAGATTTATTATCCGTCGCCGTTCCTGTTAAAGTTAAGCTAGTTACATAATCATCGGAACTTTTAGAAACACTTACAGAATCTATATTTCGATCAATATTAGTAACATTATATTCTTTCTTACCTACATTACCTTTACTATCTTTAACCCATAAATAATATTTACCATTTGAGGTTACATCTTTTGTTACTGTAATACTATTTCTTGCCGTTACAGTTGTCCAATTGCCACTTGGAGTACTCGCACTATTTGAGATTTGATATTGAGTTAAATTAGTTCCGGTTGCTCTTCCTGTTAGTCTTACACTTTGAGCATAAGCAGTCGTATTAGCGGTTAAACTCATGGTGTAACCTTTATTAATACATCTTTGGACATCAGCTAAAGCAATTGTACAACAGACCTCAGTCGCTTTAGTGCCTATTTTTCTTATTGTGTAATTTCCTAATTTATCAACAGCTTTTGCCCAAAAATTATAATCGGTTCCACATTCTCCTTTGATAGTTCGATTAGTACTGGTTATTTGGGTATCTTTTGGCGTTGTTTTATCATCTTTAGTTTTAATAGCATAATAATATACACTAACTGGGTTTGATATATCCTTAAATACGGCTGGCGTTACAGTAAATGTTTCATCATTTATTGATATTGCTCCACCAGATACATACTCTGGTCCCTCACGGTCAATATTGGTTATTTGAATAGTCGCATGCGGTTCATAATTGCCTAACTTATCTTTAACGTAAAAATTATAGACATCATTTGCCGTAACTTTTAATGTATAGGTTACTTGTTTATTTGTAGGTCCACCGGAAATCTTTTTCCAATCACTGGCTTTGGGAGCATTATTCTTTGTGGTAAAGGCATAGTACTCTAAACCTGATTTTCGGTCAATGGCTTTCCCCGTTAATGTTAATTCTCTCGTGTAAGCACTTGTACTCGATGTTAAGGTTATATCTCCAGGTTCAACCGCATTACTATCAATATTATCAACCACAGATATATAAGGACTGGCTGATATATTACCGACATTATCTACCACACATATTCCATAAGTTCCAGCTTGAATCTTGGCTTTAGCTTTATTATTAGTTACTGTGGTTTTATATAATGATTTATCTTGAGGACATGACTTTAAATCAGGTGCTAAATATAATCCTTTGACACCCGAGCCATTAAAATCACTGACGGTTATTTCAATATTTTTTTCTGTTGCCCAACCAGAGTCCGACTTTACCCCAGAAACTATTGGAGCTTCTTTATCAATGGCAACAATCCCTTGTCCATTTGATAAAACACCATCCATCGTGACTTCAAAACGATAAACACTTTTGGCTGCTTTAGCCACTGTTGTGGTAATCATCGGTTCATTTCCCGTTTGCCCTGAGGTACTTAACCATGAATATTGATACTCTGGGGCATTAATGATTTCCCCCGTTTTATTATGTTTAATTGCTAACGTAATATTATCAGCAAACCATTTATTGTTATCCACTTTTTCACAGCCGGTTCCCGTATACTGACAGATACTATAATCAGAATCTAACTCATAGCCTCCGCAGCTACCATCCGCATTTCGATATTCTTTATCAACAAATTTCGAAACATATTCGCCATTTACAAATTCACTCTTAATGGTATAACAATTAAGCGAAGTTTTATCAACTGGATTATAAATATCGGTTTCATCATCAGGTAAAGTTTCGCCCTCTTTAATTAAGTCTTCAATACTTACTAAAGTTATCCCTGTTCTTTTGGCATAATTTGCTGCCTTCGATTCTAAGTAAGATATTAAATTATTGTAATCTTGCTTTAAAGAATCATCTTTTATTGACATATAGGACACCGCAGAAATGGCAATTATTAAGCCTAAAACTGTCAATGTGGCTAGTAATTCTACTAGCGTAAAACCCTTTTTCTTTTTCATATTCCCTCACTACCTTTATCTTATATATCGATTATATCAAAATTTTGTTTTAAAAAAAACTATTTTCCTATTTTTTTATCAGCTACCAAGAGCCACCACCCGTGGAACTACCACTAGCAAAATTATAGAGGCAAGCATTAATATAACTAGAATATATAATGATAATCTTTTAATAATATAAATTTTCATTTACCTCAATATATTGAAGAGAAATATCGTATTGATAACAATTATACTTGGCCAATCCTTTATAAGTACAAGTTGAACCATCATCACTTAGAGTACCATTAGGGCAAAAATTGCACCAACCACTACCATCTTTATATTCATTATCACCACATACGTAATCAGATGTACATATTGCATCATATTTAACCATGAAACATTCACCCCAGTATTGTTCATCTTTTTTAACCTGACCAGTACCAGTACAACTTTGGTATCGAGGATCAAGATCTTCAACAAAGTCATATTTTTTGTCAGTATAAGGCCAAAGACAATATATATCATGTTTGGTAGGTGATTTACAATTAATCGTTATTCCCCCAACACAATCACATGTAGCTACATCCTTGGTTCCATTTACCTTGGTATTTACATATCGTTGACCATTTTTATAGGTTCTACTGGAACCATCAGGTAAACACTCACTTCCTGATAGTATTCCACCATAATCACATGAGCAATTTTTAACCGAAGTTCCTTTTTTATGACTAGAACCAGTAGTTATATCTTTGAGTTCTTCTTTCTCTAACTTCTTTCCTCCCGTAACTCTATAATAAACTCTGCCTCCACTTACATAAGGAGTTCCCGTAATCATACCATCATGCGTAACTTTAATTTGAACTATCTTTTTAATATAATCAATTTCCTTGCTTTGATTAAAGGTTGAGGTTGTCCGATTTTCCTCAGTAGAAAAGGTTGTTGATTTTAAAGTTCCTAGTTTTTCAATGCTAATACTTCGACATTCTTTATTGCCAGCTTTATCTTTAACACAGAAATAGTAATATCTATACCTTTGTTGAGAACTTAAAGTTATTTTTTGGGTTATACTTACGGTTTCAGAAGTACTTTTCCAATTACTCGGATTATTGGTTGTAGAAAAAGCATAAGCAACTATATGAGCTTTATTATCCGCCGCCGTTCCTGTTAAAGTTAGGACAGATACATAATCATCACTATCTTTAGAAACTCTTACGGAATCTATATTTCGGTCAATATTAGTAACATTATATTCTCTTTTACCGACATTACCTTTGTTATCTTTAACCCATAAGTAATATTTACCATTAGAGGTTACATCTTTAGTTACCGTAATACTATTTCTGGCACTGACTTTTATCCACCCCCCGCTTGGCATACTCGCACTATTTGAGATTTGATATTCTGTTAAATTAGTTCCGGTAGCTCTTCCTGTCAGTCTTACACTTTGAGCATAAGCAGTCGTATTAGCCGTTAAACTCATGGTATAACCTTTATTAATACATCTTTGGACATCAGCTAAGGCAATTGTACAACAGACCTCAGTTGCTTTAGTGTCTATTTTTCTTATTGTGTAATTTCCTAATTTATCGGTTGCTTTAACCCAAAAATTATAATCGGTTCCACAGTCCCCTTTTATTGTTCGATTCGTACTGGTTATTTGGGTATCTTTTGGCGTTGTTTTATCATCTTTAGTTTTAATAGCATAATAATAAACACTAACTGGGGTTGAAATATCGGTAAATACCGCAGGAGTTATGGTAAATGTTTCATCATTTATCGAGATTGCCCCACCAGATACATACTCTGGTCCCTCACGGTCAATATTGGTTATTTGAATAGTCGCATGGGGTTCATAATTGCCTAACTTATCTTTAACATAAAAATTATAAACATCATTTGCCGTAACTTTTAATGTATAGGTTACTTGTTTATTTGTTGGTCCACCGGAAATCTTTTTCCAATCACTAGCTTTGGGAACATTATTCTTTGTGGTAAACGCATAGTACTCTAACCCCGATTTTCGGTCAATGGCTTTCCCCGTTAAAGTTAATTCTCTCGTGTAAGCACTTGTACTCGCTGTTAAGGTTATATCCCCAGGTTCAACTGCATTACTATCGATATTATCAACCACCGATATGTATGGACTTTTGGATATATTACCGACATTATCTACGACACATATTCCATAAGTTCCAGCTTGAATCTTGGCTTTAGCCCTATTATTAGTAACTGTGGTTTTATATAAAGATTTATCTTGAGGACATGTCCTTAAATCAGGTGCTAAATATAATCCCTTAACCCCTGAACCATTAAAATCACTGACGGTTATTTCAATATTCTTTTCTGTTGCCCAACCTGAGTCCGACTTTACCCCTGATACCACGGGAGCTTCTTTATCAATGGCAACAATCCCTTGCCCATTAGCCAATGCCCCATCCATCGTGACTTCAAAACGGTAAACACTTTTCGTGGCTTTCGCAACATTAGTTGTAATCATTGCCTCAGTTCCCGTTTGACCTGAGGTACTTAGCCATGAATATTGATATTCTGGATTATTTATAATCTCCCCAGTTTTATTATACTTAATTGCTAACGTAATATTATCAGCAAACCATTTATTATTATCAATTTTCTCACAACCTGATTGAGTATACTGACAGATACTATAATCAGTTTCTAACTCATAACCTCCACAGCTACCATCCTTATTGCGATATTCTTTATCGATAAATTTCGAAATATATTCCCCATTTATAAATTCACTTTTAATGGTATAACAATTAAGCGAAGTTCTATCAATTGGATTATAAATATCGGTTTCATCATCAGGTAAAGTTTCGCCCTCTTTAATTAAATCTTCAATAGTTACTAAAGTTATCCCTGTTCTTTTAGCATAATTAGATGCTTTAGTTTCTAAATATGATATTAAATTATTATAGTCTTGTTTTAAAGAATCATCTTTTATTGAAATATAGGACACCGCAGAAATGGCAATTATTAAGCCTAGAACTGTCAACGTGGCTAGTAATTCCACTAATGTAAAACCTTTTTTCTTTTTCATATTCCCTCACTACTTTTTATCTTATATATCGATTATAACAAAATTTTATTCAAAAAAAAACTGCTTAAACAGTTTTTTAAATATCGTTTTCATGCATATTATTTACAAAAGTATTAAGTGATTTTGTAAACATTCCTAGTACTTGACTAAGGATAAAATCATTATCTTCTTTTAATACATAAGTTCCATCAGGTTTATCTATTTCTTTTAAAACCACTGTATCATCAGTTGGTTCTTCATTTTCATCAAGAACAACTGCTAAAAAGTAGATATTTCCTTGAAAATTTGCTTTATCTAATAATAAACAATTAATATCATCATTTAAAGTAATCACATTGTCAACATTCATATTATCTCTCCTATCTACCTAAATCCTTATGCATTTCATTTGAAAAGTCTTGTAACCATTGTTCTTGGCTTGGAGCACTTGCATCACCAACTTCTAAAGGTGGAAGTAAATCAGGATTAATATCCCCTGCAAAATTTACTTGTGGAGCTAGACTGAATGATAAAGGCGTCATTGGTGGCTTCTTTGGGGGTTTATCTGTATCCCCAAGAGCTGTTCTAACTCCTTTAGATACTACTTTCCAAGCATTTATTAACTTATTTTTTAATTTATGAATTATATCATTATTTTTCTTAACGTCACTACCTTGTTCAGAAAGAACGTTTTCAATTTCTGATATTCTTTCATTATTATTTTTACTAACTAATAAACCATAAGTTTTTTGTAATGATTGTGATAAATCAGCATTAATGCTAGTAGCTTGATCAGTATTTAAATCTTTTGCCATACCCGCTATCCCCGTCATCGTAATAACGGATTTAATGTAAGGTACCATTTTAGCCCATCTAATTTTACTTACTTTAAATTCTTGATTACTAGCAATTCGACTACTATTCTTAGAAGCAAGATTAACATTAGGAGAATTATTAATAACATTATTTGGTTTATCCATATTAGGTAATTCTTGATTTACATTAACTTTTTCAATTTCTTCAATAATTGGAATTGTTAATGTCCCATTTGATAAACCTTCATTAGTCAAATATTTAAACCCAGCTGGTAAAGTTAAAGTATTAATTGGTTTATTAACTTTTATATTATTAGTAATACCATCTCTAACAAAACTAATTTTAGCTGTTGGATTTAATTTCCGTAATTCTTCAACTAATTTAAAACTATTATTAATTTCCTCATCTTTAGTATCTACTATATCTTTTCCTAAACTACCTTTAAAAACCGGTTCCTCTATAGCTAGTTGATCAATTTTATCTATTTCAACTTTATTAGCTATTTTAGGAGTTGGTTCTTTAGCATCAGTAACTATATCTTTTCCTTTATTTCTTTTTCCAGGTTCAATTATTTGTCCATCAACAATAATTTCAATTCCTAACTTCGAACTAACATCTTTAAAGAAAGACATACTTTCATCCATTACATCATACTTACCTTGAACATTATCAAACGCAACATTAATTCCCGACAATTCTTTGGCAATATTATATTTTACCATTTCATCATCTATTTCTTCTAAAGATCTTTTATTTTTATTATAATTATCATATAATTCTCTTAAATAAGTATAATTTTCACAACGCCGATTAAACTCTTCTTCATTAATTCCCTTAATTTTTTCTTCTTCTTTCCGATATTCTTCCCAAGAAGTAGAAACTATGTTAGCTGTTTCTGTCCAAATCCGCATATTTTCTTCATCTTTTTTAATAGTTTCAGGATCTAATGGTGTCCGATGAAGTGGGTCACTACGGCGCATTTGTTCGATTTGGTCACACACCGCATGTGCATCATCCCTTCTCTTTTCTAATTCCTTAATTTTAGCTAGGCGGGCATCTAACCCAGCTCGTAAATCAGCATAACTTAAAGCAAATGGTGAAGCCATCCCTAATTCGTGATAAATATTATTAATCCGCCCAAAACTTTCCCGAATATCATTCATATAAGGCAAGCTTCGGCGACTAGCAATTTCATAGTTATTGCAAGCCGTTTGTAAACGATCAACTAATCCTTTATCTTGAGATTGAAGTAAGGCTATAATTTTTTCAATGCTGATTCTTTCACTAATCCCTTCATTCATTTTTTATCCCTCTCAATCTACTTTAAATAATATCAAAGATAGTAAAATTTGTCAATTTGTAGTAATCACTTTACAAAACTATTTTACAATTTATAAAAATCTATATATTTAATTATACTTATTACCAAATTTTAAACTGCCATTAAACTGCCATTTTATAATAAAAGAAAGCCCTACCCTAATAGGTGAGCTAACTTATCTTTTTCTAAAGCTAAAGTTTCTTTTTCTTTAGCCACTAAATCTTTTGGAGCTTTCTTTAAATAGTTTTCATTACTAAGAAGTTTTTCTCTTCTTTCAATACTATTTTTTAAACTTTTAATTTGTTTTTCTTTTAATAATTTATCTTCCTCGGTTATAATACTTTCATATATTATATCCAAATCATAATCTTTATAACTTACTTTAAAAGCCTTCTTATTACTACTATTAATAATTTGATCTTGATCTATTCTTAGTAATTTGAATATTAAATCATAGTCATTTTCTTTATTAATTTTAATTTTAAAATCTTTACCTATTTTATTTTCTAGTTTTATTGTTCTAAAGTTCTTAATAAATTCTTGTTTATCTTTAAAACTATTATATGTTTCTTTAAATACTTCCTTCTTTTCATATAAAGGATATTTACTAATCATAATATTTTCTTCATGAATAGGTAACATACTATATATTTCATCTGTTACATAAGGCATAAAAGGATGTAACATTTTTAAAATATTAGTTAAAACTTTGAGTAATACTTTTTTAGTTGTTATATCATCTAAACTAAATTTCGCAAATTCAATATAATTATCACAAAAATCATTCCAAATAAAACTATATAATTTACTACCAACATTATTAAATTCATACTTTTCCATATTTTTGGTAACTATTTTAATAGTTTCATTCATTGATGTTAAAATCCATTTATCTTCTTCTTTTAAAGTTTTTAAATCAATTAAATCATCTTTTAAATCCTCAATATTCATTAAAACAAAACGCGAAGCATTCCATAGTTTATTAATAAAATTCCAAGTTGATTTTACTTTTTCTTCATCATAACGTAAATCCATTCCCATAGCTGTTTGGGTAGTTAAGAAAAATCTTAAAGCATCAGCTCCATACTTTTCAATAACATCCATAGGATCTACGCCATTGCCTAAGGACTTGCTCATTTTTCGTCCTTCTTTATCCCGAATAAGTCCATGGATTAAACAATCTTTAAAGGGTCTTTGCCCGGTAAAATGAAGTCCTTGGAAAGTCATACGATTAACCCAGAAAGGAATAATATCATAGCCAGTTACTAAGACATTATTAGGATAATAGTGTTTTAAATCTTCGGTAGCATCAGGCCAGCCTAGGGTGGAAAAAGGCCACAGAGCACTACTAAACCAAGTATCTAGGACATCAGGATCTTGAACCCATGTCTCATCTGGAGCCTGGTCGCCCACAAATATTTCATCGCCCTTATACCAAGCCGGAATGCGATGTCCCCACCAAAGTTGTCTTGATATACACCAATCATAAGTAATTTCCATCCAGTGGTTCATGACCTTTTCAAACCGAGCTGGAACAAAATTTACTTTGGTATTTTTAGCTAATTGATTAGCTAAAACTTTATCAGCCAAAGGCCGCATTTTAACAAACCATTGCTTAGATAAATATGGTTCAACCATCACATCAGTTCGTTCGGAATAACCAACATTATGGGTAATTTTTTCAATATTAATTAATAAGTCTTCTTTTTCTAAATCTTTAATAAGTTCTTCCCGACAGGCAAATCTGTCCATCCCGGCGTATTTTAAGGCAGCATCATTCATCGTACCATCCGGATTAATAACAATAATTCGCTCTAAGTTATGGCGATTACCTACTTCAAAGTCGTTAGGATCATGAGCCGGAGTTATTTTAACAACCCCCGTACCAAACTCAGGATCAGCATGTTCATCCCCAATAATGGGAATTAATTTATTAACAACCGGTAAGATAACTTGCTTTCCAATTAAATGATTATAGCGCTCATCTCTCGGATTTACAGCCACCGCGGTATCTCCAAATAACGTTTCGGGCCTCGTTGTTGCTACATCCAAATAACTACTCTTATCTTCTAAATAATATTTTAAATGATAAAAGGCTCCTTTGGTTTCTTTATAAATTACTTCTTCATTAGATAAAGCGGTCATAGCTAAAGGATCCCAGTTAATAATTCTTTCGCCACGGTAGATTAAGCCTTCCTCATATAATTTTTTAAATACGGTTTTAACTGCTTTAGATAACCCTTCATCAAGCGTAAACCGCTCTCTAGAGTAAGCAAGAGATAAACCTAGTTTTGCCCATTGATCATGAATATTTAAAGCATATTCTTCTTTCCAATCCCAAGCATATTTTAACCATTCTTCTCTTTTAAGTTCCCGGGGATTAATGCCCATTTGTTTTAATTTGGCATCCACCTTGGCTTGAGTGGCAATACCTGCGTGATCCATACCTGGTACCCACAAAACATTATAGCCTTGCATCCTTTTAAATCGAATTAAAATATCTTGTAAAGTAGTATCCCAAGCATGCCCTAAATGAAGTTTACCCGTAACATTGGGAGGAGGAATCACAATGGCATAATAATCCCCTTTCCCAGTTGGTTCAAAATAACCATTATCTAACCATTTTTGATATTTACCCTCTTCAACTAATAAATGATTATACTTTTTATCTAACATTTTACTCACTCCCTTTAATAAAAAAAGAATGATACCAAGGAGTGCATTAAGCACGGTACCATCCTTTATTTAACTTTTTCTAGATTATAAAGTATCAACCCTACATTCTTCCATTTGCAACCTTCAAATAAGTCCTATTTTAGTTTCCACCAACCACTAAATCTCTCTAATATTTCTTATTCTACTCCTCAAATTTCTTTAGAACTTATTAAGTATTTTACCAAATTATTTACTTTATTGCAACACTTTCAAAAAGTTCGGTATCTGTATAAATATTTATTTGTCCTTCTTTATAATTAAAATATATTTCTTGATAATCAGGAAGATTATAAGTTTTAAGAGGATTTTCTTCTAAATCATCATATAAACTTAAAACATTATTATTATCAATTATAATTATATATTCATCAATAGCATAGACGGCAATCTTGGCTAACTCAGGTACTAATTCATGATGGGCAACATCATAAATCCGGTAAATACCATTATCAATTATTACAATATATTTACTATTAAAATCGACGATTGGTTCATCAAATGGATCTATTTTACTAGAACCATCACTTTCTAAGATAAGCCATTTATCCCCATCTTTGGCAATAAAACGGGATGTATCTAAGATATTATCTTTAACCCGATTAGGAATAGCTATGTAATCATATTTATAAGGAATAAGCGGAAGCATGGTATCAAGGGACATAACCCCATACATCCCATCACTACTCACAATAACGACTGGCGTTGAGTGTTCAACATTGTAAGTATTAATAGCATCAAATTGTAACACTGCTGCCTTATTTTCATAATTATATAAGACTGTTTTTTCTCCTTCTTTAAATAAGGCATAACCATTAGCTAAAACTTTAGGTACTTCATAAGTCCCTTGCTTATAATAATTTATTTTATAATCATCATCTTTATTAGTCGAAACTGGAGCACTACAAATAGCACAATCATAAGTACTAACCAAAGTATCATCTTTATAAAAGTAAACTTTATTATTATAAACATAATCTTTATTAGGGTTAGTATCTAACTTAGCTTTTTCATCTTGACTGTGAAGCACCATGCCCCAGATTCCTAAGGGTAAATTTATTACTAACAAAACAATAATAACAATTAAAGAACGTTTATCTCTCATTTTTTACCCTAAATTTTCTAAACTAACTTTAAAGCTTGTGGCAACAGCCCCCGTGTTATCTAGTACATTCACGGTAACATCTTGATCACTTACTTTAACATTATAAGCTTTAGCATAATCATCAATTAATATTTTATTACTTGGACTTTCTGGATTTAAATCTACAATTTCGACTGGTAAACCATCTTTGTATGAATAAACATTTATTAACTTATCAGTATCAATACCTATAAAGAACTTATCAAATAATTCCACTTGGTATAATTCTTTTTGGGTAGCTACAATCTTTCCGGACATATCATAGATATTAAACTTATCCCCATTAGCTACCTTTAAATAATTAGTATTATAATCTACTATTTCATTTTTAATTTGGGTATTACTATTCGTAATTTCTTTAAAAGTTTCACTACTAAACAAATGATAGGTTCCATCTGTTTTCTTCGTTAAGAAAGCATTATTTAAATATCTTATTTCACTATTTTCAAAACCAATTACGCCATTTAAATTACTAGCTTCTAATCTAATTAAACCATAACTATTACTCTTTGAACTCTTAGCCATGATTAAGGTATTAGCACTTTCCACAAAATTAAAGGTTTGTTTGGCATTATAGAAACCGGCATCAACTTCCGTATAAGTTACTTTTAATTGATTTTGTTTTAAATCATATAAATTAATACTTGCTCCATCTTGAATAAAGATATAACGATTATTAAAGATTGGTAAATATCCTAATTCTGTACTATCGGTTTGGCGATTTAAAAGCTTAGTTTCCTTGGCTAAGAAACAAGAATCTAGGCTCGTGGTATTACTAGCAATGGTATTAGGATTAGTACATTTATAGGTTCCGAGTAGATTACCTTTTCCTTCATCTTTATAAATATATAATGTGCCATTAAAGTAATTGTAGTAGGTTTGACTAGCACTAAATGATCCTTCATAAACATTAATTACGGAAATTTCATCATCAACTTCCACTTCAATCCGGTCTTTTTTAGCATCAATTACAAAGGCTTCTTCCCGGTCTTTTTCTGTTTTATCTTCATTAAAGATTATCTTGGGACTATAATTATTACTTGCTAATTTAATTCCATCAATATTAAGTTGTTGCAACTCACTATTAAAGAAGAAAATCTTTCTGGTTTTAATACCGGCTACATAACCATCCGTAAAGTAGAAATAATCATAATCTTCTTCTTTAGCTCTTTTTCCTTGGTAATTATATAAGTAATGATCACCATCAATTAAAACACTAATATATTTATCATCAAAATTTTTAATTTCCCCAGGAATACTCTTAGTTAATTCTTTCCCGTTAAAATCAAGTAAATAATAATTTAAGTCTTTTTGCCCGACAATTTTTTCACTATCAGCTATATATCCTAAATAATCATAATTAAAATCAATTACATTATCTACTTCATCTTTTAAAGAAACTAATCCATATTTATCTTCTTCATTTTTTAAAATAACGATATCATCATTAACTTCTTTGGCATACTTATAAGTTCCAATATTTTTCTTTTCTTTAATATCATAAAGAATAATATTTCCCTCACTAGCACTTTCATTATCAAATACTAAAGCATAACGATCATTATAAATAGAAGTTCTTGTTTCCACAGCTATACCTGTTTCATAAACATATTTAGCTACATCAAATTCATCTTCATCTTTATAATAAGCAACATAACATAAGTCATCATCTTTATTCGTACATTCATATGAACCTATATCAGTTTTATCAGCTCCTTCAAAATAAAGGACTCCCCCTTCATACCGATAATTATCTTTTTCAACAATGACAATTGGTTCTTTCTTCTTTTCCTCTGGCTTTTCCTCTTTATCTTTAAATACCACAAAGTATAATACTAATATTAATATAATTAATAAAACCACACATATACTTACAATAATAATTATTTTTTTCTTTTTAGGTAAACAACTCCAGCGACTTGGTTTCTTATTCTTCTTCTTTTTCTTATTTTCTTTCGGTGGTTCATCCCCATCTTTATTTAAATCATGTTCAAAATCAAAAACTTGTGTTTTTTCACTTTCCGGATCATCAATTTCCACGATGGTATTAGCTTCTTCTTGACTCCCCTTTTCAATTTCTTCTAATATTTCATCTTCAAGCATAACTTTCACACCCTATTCTAATTTCTTCTAAATTATACCATATCCCTATGAAAGACGCAATTTTTTCTCTAGTCCTTATTTTTAAAATTTTGATACCAATTTTGGAGAGCATCAACTCCTTTATTTAGAAGACTTCCAGCGAGATCTTCCACCAAATCTAGAGCTGATTTCGTATAACTAGCTAACTCATCTTTCGCATCAATTATCGCTTGATAATTTTCTTCTCCTAAATTTTGCTCGGCAAAATCATTAATATTATTAGCACCTTTTTTAATTAATTCCCCTGCTTTAGCTAAGGCACTACCCGCCTTCTTCGAAATATTTTCTTTATAATTGGGAAAACTACTTTCTATTTTTTGATCAATACTCGCGGCAATTTGCAAAACTTTCTTCTTTCCCTCTTCTGATAATTCTTTGAATGTTACTCCCTTTATTTCGCCATCATAGAAGATAAAATCAACCACACTAATAAAGATTCCTTTGGCTTCTTTTTGAACCTCTTTGGTCTTATCATTTTCAAGCATAGCATCAACACTTGCCTCAATTTTTTCAAAATTAGCAATAGCTATTTTATCATTTTCTGTATAAGTAACATTTTCTTTAACTTTTTGACACCCACTTAACACTAACAACATTAAAATAAGCAAAATTAACTTCTTCATTTAAATACCTCTTTAATATATTATATAATTTAAAAACAGAGTATTCCATAAGAAATTCTCTGTTTTTGGTTTTCATCGAAAGTAAACTTTCGACTAGCAATGTATATTACAAATTAAAATCAATTTGTAATACAAGTAGATTATATCATAATATAATTAATATGTCCAACAATAACCTAATTCAGCTTATACTTTTTTACATTAATTTAGTCAAGAGCCCTTATTTTTTAGATTTATTATTTAAATAATCAATATTGGCATTATAATAAACTTCACTTCTAGCCATATAATAATCAATAAGAGATTGACAATCTTTAATAGCGGGTTGTCGAACTACTAATTTTTTATCCCTAAAAAAATAATTAAAACTATCATATAACTTGGAAGTTTTATCTTGATATTCAGTTAATAAATAATGACAATCCATTTGTTGATCAACAGAAATATGTTCGCTATTCAAACCTTCTTTTTTATTTTGAAGAAAATTTAACATGGCTCTTTTTCTAATATTAAAAGTTTCTGTTATGTTGTCAAAAGCCCATTTTAACTCTTCATTAGATAAAGTATTTAAATATTGTAATACCCTCTCTGGATAATAAATACATATAAAGGTACAATAATCCGATCCAACCGAAGATTTACAAATATTTCTTTTTTTTAAAAAGTCAAAAGATAAATTTCCTTTATCAGTATAAAAAGTTTTTAACATAGGATTTTTTTTTATATATTCTGGTTTATTAGAAATTATTTTATTTAAATTGGTTAAATCATAAAAAGGAGTAAAAGACTTAGTTCCCGTCTGATCTTCTTTCATATAAGTAAATCGACGATTACTTGTTCCTATTTCATTTTTTTGACATTGTATCATTAAAGTATATTTTAAATCATCATCTTTAATAAATTCTCGATAAAATCTTTTACAAACTTCCCACCCTTTCTCTGTGGCATCAATTTCAATATCATCTCCATCATGATTATTCCCATAATCTCTTAGCTCACTATCTAGTAAGTGACTTTTAATAGCTATATAACCTGAATTAAAAAATTCCTTTTTTCTAGCCATATAATTTTGATATTGATGAGCAAATTCATGATTTAGAACAATAAGTAAGAAAGTAAAATCACTTCCCATTTTCATATAAGTTTTATCGATATCTTTAATACTTTTAAAATTAGTATTTTTAAATAAATCTCTATTCATTAAAATATAACTTTCCCCATGGGATACCCCAACTTTCACATGCCCATCATCAGCAACAATTCGCGTCCTTAAGGGATTAAAACCATTGAAACTAGGGAAAAACTTAGGTATGTAAGAAAATATTGCATCAAGTACCAATCCATTACAGACTAGCTGAGAATCAGGTTTAGTTAAATTATTAAAAATATATTCGATTAATCTTTTATGATAAATATCATTACCACTTCTTTTAAAAGCATAAACATCACATATAATATCTAATTCATCTTGGGTTAAATTCATATTTTTAGCAATCTTATTATTAATATTTCTAACCATATCTATTTTTTGATATGGTTCATTTAATAATATTTGTTTATAAAAATCCTTACCCACTATCTTAGCTAATTCTTGTTGACTAAAACTATGAAAAAAATTATTTTGAAAAAAGAACCCAGTAGATAAATTAAGTCCTTTTTCCAAAAACTTTTTATAATTTTGAAAATACACTGTATTTCTAAAATTAGAATCATTTTTTAATCTCTTTATTACATAATTATTTAATGATTCTTGAAATAATATTAAATTTCCATTAACTTTCCCTTTTTCTAAATAGCGAGCTTTGTAATTATCCATTAAATAATTTAATAAATCAGCATTATTTAAAAACCTTAAATAATCTTTTTCGGCAAAATCATTAATATACTTTTCATTACAATCCATATTTATTTTCCTCTTGATTAATTAATTTTACACATATCTACTGGCACTCGAAATTGTTTTTTCCCGTCTTTTTCGTGAATATATACTTCATATTGATCATTAAAAATAACTTTTTCTTTTTTTAAATTTTCATCATTTACAGTTTTATATTTTTTAATTTCTTTATACTTACAATTGTCTGTTAAACATATATATAGAAGACTTTGTCCTGTTTCCGTTTGAGAAACATTAAATATATCTCCTTCTAAACCATAAATGTAATATGTATTAGCAATCATTTTTATAAGTTCATCTTTATTTTCCCCAACATACCTATAACAAGTTCGTAAATTATCTTTTTCGCCAACTGTATACATTCCCTCTTTAGATAAATTTTTATCTACTAAATTAGCATTAATTTGGTTTACTTTTTTGATTAATTCTCTTGTTTCTTTAGGTTCTCTTGTTAAGAAGTAAATGGTTAACCCCCCGATTAATAAAACCATCATGATTATAGCCCCAATAATTATTATTTTTTTCTTTTTTTTACTTGTATCTTTTTCTACATTTTCTTGCATTTTAAATTCTCCTCATATAAGTTAGATAATTAGCCTGTACAGTTTTTATCGCTTCCATCAATACACCAACCATAACCTATTAAATCATTGGATGTTGAAAGACGAAGACTACCCGAACAACATATACAATTGGTTAAATTTTTTCCATAACATTTTCCTTTTGTACCACCTTGAGATGTACAACTTCCTCCAAGGGTAGCGTTTTCATCTTCAAATGGTTCATAATATTTGCATTTATTTACATTAGGTTTGGAACTACTAGAGCCACTACTGCTTGAACCACCAGTACTTGGTGGAATATATGTACAAGGTTGGCTTTCTCCCTTCCAATCAAGTTCGTTACCATAATAATGCTCACAATACCGCCATTTTAAATTACTTGTTGTACAACCACCGTAATCACCGCAATCACCATAATAATTACATGGTTCACTGGTTATCCGAGTTTCAAATTCACCCGTGCACTCATTATCTCTTCCTTCTATTTTCCAACCTCTGTCAGAGCAAGTATAATAACGGTAATTACCCACGCTACAACATGCTGGTGCATCTTTACTACCTAAATATTTCATCGTATAATTGCCTAACTTATCAACAGCCTTAGCCCACGCATAATATTTAGTACCACATCTAGCTGTAAAAGTTTTTTTCGTACTATTTAAGGTCGTAGTAGATGGGGTTGCAGTTGATGTTGTAAAATAATAATAGACTGTTATAGGTGTTGATACATCAGTAAATGTCGCTGTTGTAACTGAACCTGTGGTTCCACTTATTGATAATATTCCTCCAGATTTATAAAGAGGACCCACAGTATCAATATTGGTTACTTTATAATTTACTTTATCGATATTCCCAACTGCATCTTTAACCCATAAGTAATAAGTAGCATTACTTGTTACTTTAAGTTGGGTCGAAATAGTTTTAGTTGCTGATACTGTCTTCCATCCACTTGATGGTGTACTAGAACTCGTTGTTATTTGATATTGAGTTATTCCTGATTTATTATCAGTTGCTGTTCCTGTTAATACTAAAGATTTTGTATAAGTGGTATTAGGAACACTAGATGTTAAACTGATTGAATCAGCTGCTTTATTATCTATTTTATCTAACTTATATTTAGCATTTGAAACATTCCCAACGGCATCTTTTACCCAGAAATAATAAGTACTATTTTTAGAGACATTAGTTTTAGTTTGGGTTATTTCATTATTAGTTTTAGTAATAGTTACCCAACCCGTTGTTGGTGCTGTTGCACTTTCATTAAATTGATAGGCAACTAACCCTGATTTGGTATCTTTTGCTTTCCCAATTAAACTGACTGTTTTCGCATAGCCCGTCGGATTAGCTGTTAAACTGATTGTTTCTGCTCCCTCAGAATCAATATTATTAACTTTATAGCTAGCACTAGATACATTCCCAACTGCATCTTTAACCCAAAAATAATAGGTACCATTTTTAGAGACATTTGGTTTAGTTTGAGTTATTTCATTATTAGTTTTCGTAATAGTTACCCATCCAGTGCTTGGCATAGTAGCACTTTCATTAAACTGATAAGCAACTAACCCTGATTGCGTATCTTTTGCTTTCCCAATTAAACTGACGGTTTTCGCATAACCAGTAGGATTAACAGTTAAGCTGATTGTTTCTGCTCCAATTGTATCAATATTATCAACAATGGTATGATATGCTGTTGCACTCATATTACCAACTTTATCTATGGCACAAATATAATAATCACCTTTTACTACTTCAACCGTTGTCGTATTATTACTAACACCTATTTTATATTCACTCCGATTAGTTGGACAAGTAGGATTATTATTAACACTAATTTTATCAACTCCTGATCCATTAAAATCAGTCGTATAAATTTTTATTTTCTTTTTAGTATTCCAAGATGGATCTGATTCAACACTAGCAATAGCTGGAGCTTGTTTATCAATATTAATGATGGCTGATGCTTTACCCTCATTTCCATCACTATTTACTGTTACTGTATAATTACTACTGTTAGCTAGGCTAACATTGGTTGTAATAGTACTAGCATTACTGCTATCACCACCTGTACTTACCCAACTAAACACAGCTGTTGCTTCGGTCAAAAGATTTTTATTTTTATCTAGGACTCCTAAAGTTAGGTTATCAGCAAACCACTTATCAATTGCCATTGGTTTTTCTATTTCTGAACAAGTCCCATCAGGTTGGATAATACATATGGCATGATCTTTAACAGCCTCATGACTTCGGCAGCTTCCATCTTCTTCTTTACCAATATCTTTTTGTAATTTGGCATTATATTCCCCATTTTCATAACTACTAACAATCAAATAACAATTCATGCTTTCATTATTCTTAGGATTGTAAATATTAATTTCATCATCAGGGATAGTTTCTCCGGCATCTATTAAATCTTGAACAGTTACACTGGTAATTCCAGTTCTTCTGGCATAATTAGCTGCTTTAGTTTCTAAATAAGCTACCAAATTATTATAATCTTGATCTAAAGAACTTTCTCTAATACCCAAATAAGCTGTTGCTGACAAGCCAATTATCAGTGCCAATACAACTAATACTGCAATTAATTCTACTAATGTAAAACCTTTTTTATTATTCATAGTTAGTCACCTTATCTTGATTAAATTTTAACACATATCTACTGGAACCAAAAATTGTTTTTTACCATTAGTATCATGAATATAATAAGTTTTTTTACCATTAATGGTAACTTTATTAGTTTTTTCAATTTCATCATAAACTGTTTTGTATTTTCTAATTTCTTTATACTTACAATTTTTAGGCAAACACACATATAGCATTTGATTATTTTCACTATCTTTTACGATATTAAACATGCTATCTTCACGAGCGAAAATTAAGTAAGTGTCCATTATCATATTTAAAACTTCCTCTTGGTTATTACCAGCATATTTATAACATGTTCGTTGATTTTGACCATTACCAACTGTATACATTCCATCATTAGATAAATTTTTATCAACAAAATTAGCATTTATTTGATTTACTTTTTTGATTAATTCTCTAGTTTCTTTAGGTTCTCTTGTTAAGAAAAAAATGGTTAACCCCCCGATTAATAAAGCTATAAAGATAATAGTGCATATAATTATTATTTTTTTCTTTGACTTTTTATTATTTTGATTTTGATTATTTTGAACTTCTTCATTCATTTAAATTGCCAATCCTTTCTTATCTATCGATGATTATTATTCATTTAAATAGTACTCACAATTAATATCATTTTTATTTATACAACGTCCCATATGGGTAACATAATTAAAACCATAGCCTTTAGCACAGCACACACAATGACCGGCGGTTGATTCTATACATACTCCAAGTACTGAATTATCTTCATCTATTGGGCAAGTATCATTAACTTTTGATACTTTGGTAGTAATCCATGGAGCATAGTGCGTACATTTACTTTTGTCGCCCTTAAGTGTACTTGATGAGCTACCACTGCTACTGGATGATCCACTTGACGATGAACCGCTTGAAGATCCGCCACTATCTAGTGGAGTACAATAGTTTGTTTCTTCATCGGAATACCTATGTCCACCCTTATAATATTCACAGTCACGGTATTTTTCACCCCAAGCATAACACGTAGTCCAGCCGCCACAGCTTTTATTGGTTTGACATGCCGTATCTGTAACCTTAATTTCATATTCTCCTTTACACTCATTATATCTTCTTTGTCTTTTCCAACCAGTGCTAGAACAATCATAATAAGAATATGTACCCTCGCTACAACAAGATGGTGCAGTTTTATTGCCTAAATCTTTAATCGTATAATTGCCTAACTTATCAACAGCCTTAGCCCACGCATAATATTTAGTACCACATTTAGCTGTAAAGTTTTTTTTCGTACTATTTATTGTTGTAGCAGATGGGGTTGCAGATGATGTTGTAAAGTAATAATAGACAGTGATAGGTGTTGATACATCAGTAAACGTAGCTGTTGTAACTGAACCTGTGGTTCCACTTATTGATAATATTCCCCCCGATTTATAAAGAGGTCCCACAGTATCAATATTGGTTACTTTATAATTTACTTTATCGATATTCCCAACTGCATCTTTAACCCATAAGTAATAAGTAGCATTACTTGTTACTTTAAGTTGGGTCGAGATAGTTTTAGTTGCTGCTACTGTCTTCCATCCACTTGATGGTGTGCTAGAGCTCGTTGATATTTGATATTGAGTTATTCCTGATTTATTATCTGTGGCTGTTCCTGTTAATACTAAAGATTTTGTATAAGTGGTATTAGGAACACTAGATGTTAAACTAATCGTATCAGCAGCTTTATTATCTATTTTATCTAGTTTATATTTAGCATTTGAAACATTCCCAACCGCATCTTTAACCCAGAAATAATAAGTACTATTTTTAGATACATTAGTTTTTGTTTGAGTTATTTCATTATTAGTTTTAGTAATAGTTACCCATCCAGTTGTTGGTGCTGTTGCACTTTCATTAAATTGATAAGCAACTAACCCTGATTTGGTATCTTTTGCTTTCCCAATTAAACTGACTGTTTTCGCATAGCCCGTGGGATTAGCTGTTAAACTGATTGTTTCAGCTCCCTCAGAATCAATATTATTAACTTTATAACTAGCACTAGATACATTCCCAACTGCATCTTTAACCCAAAAATAATAGGTACCATTTTTAGAGACATTTGGTTTAGTTTGAGTTATTTCATTATTAGTTTTCGTAATAGTTACCCATCCAGTGCTTGGCATAGTAGCACTTTCATTAAACTGATAAGCAACTAACCCTGATTGCGTATCTTTTGCTTTCCCAATTAAACTGACGGTTTTCGCATAACCAGTAGGATTAACAGTTAAGCTGATTGTTTCTGCTCCAATTGTATCAATATTATCAACAATGGTATGATATGCTGTTGCACTCATATTACCAACTTTATCTATGGCACAAATATAATAATCACCTTTTACTACTTCAACCGTTGTCGTATTATTACTAACACCTATTTTATATTCACTCCGATTAGTTGGACAAGTAGGATTATTATTAACACTAATTTTATCAACTCCTGATCCATTAAAATCAGTCGTATAAATTTTTATTTTCTTTTTAGTATTCCAAGATGGATCTGATTCAACACTAGCAATAGCTGGAGCTTGTTTATCAATATTAATGATGGCTGATGCTTTACCCTCATTTCCATCACTATTTACTGTTACTGTATAATTACTACTGTTAGCTAGGCTAACATTGGTTGTAATAGTACTAGCATTACTGCTATCACCACCTGTACTTACCCAACTAAACACAGCTGTTGCTTCGGTCAAAAGATTTTTATTTTTATCTAGGACTCCTAAAGTTAGGTTATCAGCAAACCACTTATCAATTGCCATTGGTTTTTCTATTTCCAAACAAGTCCCATCAGGTTGAATAATACATATGGCATGATCTTTAACAGCTTCATGACTTCGGCAGCTTCCATCTTCTTCTTTGCCAATATCCCTTTGTAATTTAGCGTTATATTCTCCATTTTCATAACTACTAACAATCAAAAAACAATTCATACTTTCATTATTTTTAGGATTGTAAATATTTATTTCATCATCAGGGATAGTTTCTCCGGCATCTATTAAATCTTGAACAGTTACACTGGTAATTCCAGTTCTTCTAGCATAATTAGCGGCTTTAGTCTCTAAATAAGCCACCAAATTATTATAATCTTGATCTAAAGAACTTTCTCTAATACCTAAATAAGCGGTTGCTGACAAGCCAATTATCAGTGCCAATACAACTAATACTGCAATTAATTCTACTAATGTAAAACCTTTTCTATTATTCATAGTTAGCCACCTTATCTTGTTTTAAGTATATCTTATAATCATTTCTTTGACAAGAAAAAACTTGACTTAGACCCCAAGGTTTAAATCAAGAATTGTATCTTTATTTATTAAAGTATTTTCAGGAATACTCTGGCTTAATACATAACCATAATTATTAAAATTACAAGTAATATTTGTTAAATCACAATATATTTTAACATCATTTTGTCCCCAGCCAAGCATATTCGGTAAAAGGTATTCGGTACTATTAGTTAATAAAAATAATTTTCCATTACTTAGAATCGTTCTTCCTTTTTTTGGATACTCATCAATCACATATTTCCCATTACCAATGGTTATCACATTAATATTTTGACTTTGTAAACTGGCCTTAACTTGTTCCACATCTTTACTAAGATAATTATCAACAGTATATATTTTACTTTCTGTTTCTTTGGTATCATTATCTGTTACTTTCGCATAACTAGCTATCTCTTCAATGGCGGTCGTGATTGGCTCAGCAAATTCTTTAGGAGTACCGTGAACTCTTTGAGCAGCCGCATAAACTACATAACGAGGATTATCCTCAGGAAAAATGGCGGCGAAGCTTTTAATGTAATCGTATTCTTCATCAGAATAACTTCCATTTCCAGCTGACATTTGAGCTGTCCCGGTTTTTCCCATGACACTGACATTCGGAACTTGCCAAATTTTCGTTAAACTTTCATAAACCACTTTATGCATTAATTCATGCATTTTCGTAACTGTTTCGGGTTTAAAAACATTTCGAACAACTTTTCTTTTGCCTTCATATTCGATATTGCCATCATCATCCACGATTTTTTCGACAACATAGGGTTTAATCATATCCCCATTATTAGTCATCGTACTTAAAGCTTGTAGCATTTGAATTGGGGTTACGGTTATCCCTTGCCCAAATGAAGCGGTAGCAAGTTCAGTTTTATAGGTAAAATCAATATCACCAACTACTTCATTAGATAATTCAATCCCCGTTTTTTTACCAAAACCTAAAGCATCATAATAATCCGTTAAAGTTGATATTCCTAACTCAAGAGCCAGAGTTGTAGCTGCCACATTAGATGAATAAGCAAACCCGGTATCAAAGGTAATAGTTCCCCATCCCTTACGATTGGCATCTCTAATGACTGCATCAGCTACTTCAATATGACCTGATTCATAAGTGGCATTACCATCATATTTTCCTTCATTAATGCTTGATGCAAAAGAAAATATTTTCATAACCGAACCTGGTTCATATTGATAGCTTACCAAAGGATTCATGTAACTCGTAATCGTATTAGTATCATTAGGATTAAAATTAGGGTTAGTCGCACTAGCGATAATTGCCCCCGTCTTCGCATCCATCACGGTAAATATCGCCCAGTCAACATTATAATTAGTATATTTACTCACCGCTTTTTCGGCAATAAGTTGAATATTAGAATCAATCGTTAAATAAATATCGGAACCATTCTTAGCTTCGACTGTTTCACTTGGAGTGTTTGGTATTTGATAATTACTAGAAGTATATTTTTGAAATTTGGTAAAACCATTAGTCCCAGCTAAAACATCATTGTAATAGCTTTCAATCCCGAGTTCCCCATTAATTTCGCCATTTTCATTTTTCTTAGCATAGCCAACAATATAGGAAGCAAACGTTGACATATCATAATAACGTTTAGTACTCGTAATAAAATCAATCCCAGGTAAATCCAGATTTTCAATATTCTTGCGATCTAATTCCGTTAAGTCTTTTCCCTTGGGTCCAAATTCCACTTGGTATTTTCCCTCAGCACTTAAATATTCCAAAATTTTTTCTTGGGGTAAATCTAAAACTGTCGCCAGTTTCGCCGCGGTCATTTCTTTATCCACCACATGTCTTGGATTATTGGGATCAGTTGTTCTTGATGGACTTAAATAAGCAATTAAAGTATAAGAATTTACGGTGGATGCTAAAGTATCCCCATTAATATCAAAAATGGAACCCCGGGAAGCATATAACGTACGGCTCGCTGTGGTAATAGAAGCTGACTTAGCTTGTAAATTAGTCCCATCAACTTCTTCATTTAAAGTGACATAACCAAGTCTAGCAATAGCTCCACAGAAGATAATGCCCACGATTATCGTAAAAAAATTGAAAGCTCTAATTCCTTCCTTTTTCTTTTTTTTCTTAGGCATTTTAATCTCCAACTATCGATTTAATATTGGCATTATTATATGATAATCCATATTGTTCAGCAATACTTTGAATATTATCTAAACTAACTAATTCATCAATTTGCATACTTAAACTTTGATTAATATCTTCTTGTCCTTCAATTTTATTTTTTAATCTTTCCATTTGCGTATTAGTTTCACTTAAAACACTACTTGTGTAAACATTAAAGGTTGGAATCGCAATTAATAAAACAACCAAAAGAAAATACATAATTTTTTCGCTTTTTAAAAATTTGATCTTAGTACTATTACTATTACTTTTCATTTTATCATATCCTTTCTGCTATTCTTAATTTAGCACTTCGACTTCGTGAGTTTTCTTCTAATTCTTCTTCACTTGGTAATATTGGTTTTCTATTTACTAATTTTAAAATTGGTTGATATTCCTCTGGAATATCATTCATTCCTTTTAATATTCCCTCAACTTCACTATATTTTTTAAATATTCTTTTTACGATTCTATCTTCTAGTGAATGAAAAGTTATCACACAAATTCTTCCCTCTTTTTTAAGCATCTTAATTGCTACTGGTAAGACATCTTCTAAAACTTTTAATTCATTATTAACTTCAATTCTTAAGGCTTGAAATATTTTTCGTTCGGGATGATTTTGATAAAAATATTTCGCTCCAACACTTTCTTTAATTATTTCTACTAATTCTAAAGTTCTCGTTATTTCTCTTTCTTTTCTTTTATTAACAATCCCTTGAGCTATTCTGCCACTTAATTTTTCTTCCCCATAAGTATAAAATATTTTCATGAGTTCATCTTTAGTATAATTATTGACAACATCCTTAGCACTTAATCCATTTTTACTCATTCGCATATCTAATGGTCCATCTTGCATAAAAGAAAAACCTCGATTAGCATCATCTATTTGGGGCGATGAAAAACCCAAGTCAAAAATAATTCCATCTATCTTATCTACTTTTTCTTCCTTTAAACAGGTTTCTAAATTAGCAAAATTAGTGGAAAAGATTTTATAATTAGAACCTATCTCTGCTAGTTTTTTGGAGGCATAATCAACAGCTTCTTCATCTTGATCAAAAGCATACAAAAAACCCCTTTTTAGATGTTTTAAGATGTCTACCGCATCTCCGGCATAACCCACAGTTGCATCGACATATACACCATCCTCTTTAAGATTTAATCCCTTTATTAATTCTTTTTTTAAAACACTATAATGTAACATATCGACTCCTAAATACTCCATTATTGGTCAAAAGCGCCGATTATATAGATCGGCGAAACTAACCAATGGGAGGTATATATAAATTCGATTTAAAAATCGAATCTTCCAACAGTAGCTAAAGAAGTAAAATTATGACGAAGTTGATTTAGAAAAATAATATATTTTTCTTTTTCTCTAATTCGCCACTGTCTAATTTAATCTTATCAAAAGTCAAAAAAAAAGTAAACTAATTTACTTAATTTACTTATTAATTGACACTTATACGACAATTCTAAATGGTTTAGAAACCGAACCATCTTTTGATGTATCCACAATTACGTTGACATTAGTATTTAGATAAAAGGACGGTCGAACCCCGAACGCACGGCTGCCGACGCTGATGTCGCCCACAAACCCGGCGGCGCCGACAATGAACGCAGCGTTGGAATTGCTGGAGTTGCGCGATATAGTCCATTCATTAACATTATTAAATAACCAGTTATTTTCTCGGTTGTTATTTTTTGTATTATCATAACCATATAATGAAGATGCCCAACTATTTTGTTCGCTTGCAAATCCATAGTCCGAAGCATACATCAAACCAATTTGAGCGGGTACTGTTGGGGTTGATTTTATTTCTGCATCATACATTACTTTTGGTGTTACCTTATAATCGCTATGTCCTCCCACATGCCATGTTGTTGTCGCTATTTTGTTTTTCCATGTTGTACCTAATTTACTTAAATAACCTCCATTTAACGCTTGATATAATGTGCTACTTCCCCATGTATTATCAGCTGTTTTATTCCAGTAAAACCCATCACTTGGAGCTACTTTTACTCTTTTTAAATTATCATAACTTCCTTTGGGTGGCGTACCATTACTAGCTATTCCTAATTCGGCACTGGTTATATATTCAGACTTGATTAATTTGATTTGATTGTTAAATACGCCTATTATCCGATATAAATTGGTATCGGGGCATGTTGCTCCACCATTGTTATAAGCTTCACTACCATTTCCAAAACAAACAAAGTTATTTGGATTATTTCCAGAATATCGATAGCTATTATCCTTTGCACTATTAGCTAAACTGGTTGTATGTTGTGCTAACGTTCCACTTCCAGATGTTCCTACTTTACTTATAACATATGAACTCAATGTTTGAGTTTTTAAAATTGTTACTGTACAAGTTCTTGCTGATGTTACATTACTCGCTGTTAATGTTTTTTTATCTGCACTCAATGTACAATTTGAACCACTTACTGTTGCTGTTGATAAAAGATAGCCACTACTAGCTGTAATAGTAAATGTTACACTTTCATTATATTTTACTGACTTTGGTGATTTATCAACTGTTCCACCTGTAATATTTACGGTGACATTATATTCTAATTTAGGAATTGTAACTGTACAGGTTGTTGCCGCTGTTACATTACTGGCTGTCAAAGTTTTATTGCTATTACTTAAAGCACAACCGGTTCCAGCCACTGTTGCCTTACTTAAATTATATCCAGTCGTGGCTGCTATGGTAAAAGTTGTACTTTTACCATGGTCAACTGTTGCTTGCGTAGGTGTAGCCGTTCCACCTGTTACAGTTGCTTTTACTAAATAAGTATTTAAAGTCGTTCCTTTATAACTTGCATCTTCTAATATTTTAGTACGACTATTACTATCAGTTACTCGGATTTTAAATGTATAAGCTGTTGCTTTTGTTAAACTTGTAAATGAATAGGAATATGTTCCGTTCGTATTAGCTCCTTGATACCAATTAGTATCACCATTTCTTTGATACTCAACTTTACTTACAGTCCCTGTCCCATTTTCAAATGTTCCATTTACTTTTATGACGCTTGAGGTTATATCTGATACAGTAAATGTTTTCACACTTGGATACACATAAGTTTCCGTACTTTCTTCTTTATCAAAACTATCAACCGATTCTCTATCTAATTCATCTCTTACTTTAACTTGAATATTATAGTTAGTTGTATCAACTAATCCAGTAAATTCAAAAGTATCACTTGTTTGCCATGCACTCCAATTACCATATGTATCATTATTTTCTATTTTAAAAGCATATTCTTTTACGTTTTTAGTTCCAGCAACAGCTATCGCTTTTACTTTAATACTTGTTAAAGTTTTACTCACTAAAGTTAAATCAGTTACTTTAACATTTAAGTATTCATCAGTTTTAATAATAGCTGTTTTTATAGCACTCATTATCCCTTGCATATCTTTAGAATAAGCATAAACTTTATAACTTTGATTATCTTTTAATGGCTCTCCATCTATTTCCGTAAATGTATGAGTAGGTTCATCTGACTCAATATAATTTGGTTCTAACCTTTCAGCAATACTCATAAGCCTTATTGTTTCAGGTTCTTCATCAGTTTCTTCAATGGCATAATAATATTTATCTATTTCTTCGGTATGTTTTTCGTTTTCTAATAAATTAACTGTGATACTTTCATAATCTTTAGTACTTTCAACAATACTATTTATTTCAGGCATAACATAAGTTTCTTTTTCTTCCGTGGTTATTAAAACTTTCCCCTCAAAAGTTTTACCGGTATTTTTTTGTTGGTCAGCTTCTAGATTTTTTAAAGTTACTTCAAAGTTCCAAGTTTCTTCTTTTCCATCAGCACTATCAGCTTTTATTTCATCTTGATATGCTACTTTAAAAGCACCACGTCTTTTGGTGATATCAAAACCTTGTAATGTTTCATCGAATATTAATCCATCAATATTTTTTATCTCAGTTCCATCTGGGTTTGTTACTTTTAAAAGTAATTCAACTTCATTCGGTTCAGTTGAATAAGTAAAATCATTAGCATCGATGATAAAATAAACATTATATTTATCTTCCGCTTGGTTTGTTGTATTATTAGGTACTAACTTAGCCATAGCTGTGGTTGTACCTGATTTATCACCCGCACTTTGATAAAAATCATCGGCTGATGCTGTGATATTGATTGGTGTTCCTGCATGAAAAGTTAAAGAGTCGGTGGTTCCTGCTCCGACTTCGATGTCCGCATGACCCCCACTTCCTTTTTGAGCCGCAAAGTAGGCATATGTTGCTCCTATAACCATTGCTAAAAGCATTATTAAAGCAATAGCCAATAAACCTTTTCTATTTTTCATTAATTCCAACCCTTCCATAAGACTATAAAGTAAATGTAAATTGACATTTTTCACTAGTCATATACTTTGTATCATGGGGATGATTATACTAAAAAAAAAAAAAAAAAAAAGCAAGTTTACATTTGCTTTACATACTTTACACTTTACTTTAAGGCTAGGACTCAAGTTAAAAAAACATATAAAAAATAGACAATACTTTTTATAGAAAAATTGCCTATTTTAATACCTAATTAAAATAATTATTATTCATCCTTATTCTTTACTTTAATTACTTTTTCATCTTTGTAATAACCACATTTAGTACAAGCTCTATGTGGTCTTATTGTTGCCCCACATTCAGGACAACTAGTTAAAGCACCAACTTCTTTTTTTAAATGAGTTCTTCTCATTCTTTTTTTAGTTTTACTTGTTCTTCTAAAAGGAACTGCCATAAGTTCATTCACCACCTTTAAATATCTTTAATCTTCATCGCCATTAAGCGTCCAACCATCCCCACATCTTTTTTGATTAGAATGATTAGTTAAACTAATGGGAACTTCTAATACAATATTTTCCCATAAAAACTCAATTATATCAAGTGTATTTTTATTTTTTTCATAATATTCTAATAAATTATCTTGATTTTCTTCTAATATTTCTTCAATTACAAAATTAAAAGGATAATCTATTTTTTCTAAAGTTACACTATCTTCTAAAACCATAACTCCTTTTACTTCTAAAGATATTTCAACTTCATCACTTAAATTATAAAATATCTTTCCTTTAGCATGAACCTTAGGTAAATCAAGAACCCCTGAATTTAAATAAGTATCTTTAGGAATAATAAAATCATCATCAATAAGATATGGTTTAGTTAATATATTAAGATTTATTTTCATTATTCACCTCGATTAATTTAATATAATCTTTATCTAATGTTCCTACTTTTACTAATTCTTTATAATCTATAATATAATAAGTATGATTAGAATCATAATCTATTTGATCAACATAACAATAATTATCACTAAAACAATCCGCACTACTTATCGTAGTATTTTCTGGTAAAGTTAAATAATCATTCGTAAAATCATTATTTAATAAAATATATTTTCTTAGTCTATTTTCACTATTTAAAGTTAAAATACCATTATTAGTTAAACTTAAATATTTATTAGCTATATGGATATTAGATAATTTCTTAGTTTGAAAAGAATACATCATTTGCATATCATTATTTTCTAAATATAAATAATGATTATTACTACTAACTATCTTTGGTTTATATTCACTAGTCCATTTAATCAATATTGCTTCTTCATTAGTATTAATATTATAACAATAAACTCCATCACTTTTTTCATAATAAATTATATCATTATTAACAACTATTTTAGAATCTATTCCACTAGCAACTGTTTTAAATTTCTTCTTTTCATCTGCCACAGGTCTATACATAAGATTTTTTTGTTCTAATACTACTAAATAATTATCCCCGATAAATACTTGATTTAAATTATTCGAATAACTATCTATTTCTTTAACTTCTAATTTATCTTCACTCTTATTATAGATTAATTCATTTATCGCATCGGAATAATAATAAATATGATTATTAACTACATGAATATTGGTTATATCCATATATTCATCTACTTCATATTTTAATTCTTGTAAATCTTTATCTAAAGCTTTAATAATATAATTTTCATCTTCTATATTATAGTATATTCCAATAAATTTAATCTTACTTGGATAGGGATCACCTCGAAATTCATTATTCTTACTTGACTTCGCAATCTTAGTTAAACCCCAAATACCAAACGTAATTAATATTAACCCCAGTATAATAGCTACTATAATTATATTTCTTCTTTTTCTCTGTTGTAACATACTATCACTATTCCTTTATTTATTTAAATATACTACGTATTTTTATTTATTTCTAGTCCTTACATAACTCTTTTAAACATTTTTTCTAATTCATAATTCGTATACTTCATTATGGATGGTCTTCCATGACAACAGTTATACGGATTATCACATTTAACTAAGTCATCTAATAATTTCTTCATTTGTTCCATTGATAAATGTTCATTTGCCTTAACACTCATTTTACAACTAACCATTTTGGCCATACTATCTAAAAATTTATCTTTATTAAAACCTTTAGCACTACTAATAACTAAATCTATTATGGAACGAATATTTTCTTCTTCAAAGCCTTCTTTTAACCATGAGGGATGTTCTTTAATAATAATAGTATTAATACCAAAGTCTTCTATTTTAAAACCAAGTTCTTCTAAAACGCTTTTATTTTCCATTAAAGCTAAATAATCACTATTATTTAATTCAATATTTATAGGGATTAACAAAGGAATAATATTTACTTGTTGTTCTTGGATTTTTTTCGTAACCATTTCATAGTTAATCCGCTCATGGACAGCATGTTGATCGAAAATAAACATCCCATCTTCATTCTCGGCGATAATATAAGTGCCATGGACTTGCCCCACGGGGGTAAATTTTAGCTTTTTAAATTCTTCATTCTTAATAATTTTAACGTCTCCCACCGAAGCATTTAAATCAAGGCGAGTTTGAATAATGGGAGCATCCGGTAAATCATCAGGTGGTAAAACTTTTGCTTTGGGAGAATCTTCATAATGATATAAACTCCGAGGATCTATAAAGTTATCTTTTATATCATTTTTTTCTTCTTCATAAATAGCACTAGGAATAAGTAAATTTTTATATAAAACATCTTTAATTGTTTCATAAATTAATTTGGTTAAATCTTCCATTTTACTCATTTTAATATCTTGTTTAGTCGGATGAATATTAACATCAACTAAAGTGGGATCAGTTTCAATATTAATAACCACAATCGGGTAAAACCCCTCATGCTTATAAGTATCATATGCATCATTAATACTTCTATTTATTTCCACATTCCTGACTACCCGATTATTCACAAATGTATGAAAATGATTTCTATTCTTCTTTAAAATACTTGGTTTAGAAACAAAACCACTTATCACAAAATCATCATTACTATTTTTTATTTCTAACATATTACTTGAAACATTTAATCCATAAATTTCATGGATTACTTTTAATAAATTACCACTTCCACTAGTTTTAACAATAACTTTTTCATTATTACTTAAAGTAAAAGCAATATCGGGATTAGCTAAAGCTAGTTTTTCTAAAAAAGAAACACAATTATTTAACTCTGTTATTTCACTTTTTAAATATTTTAACCGAGCTGGCGTATTATAAAACAAATTAGTTACCGTAATACTTGTCCCTTTTTTAGCTTGATCTTTACTTACTTCTAATAATTTTCCCCCTTTTATATGAACACATGTTCCTACTTCCCCTTGGGAGGTATGCATAAAAACCTCAGCAACACTCGCAATACTAGCTAAAGCTTCGCCTCGAAAGCCTAGGGTTTCAATAAAAAATAAATCATCATCTTTATAAATCTTACTAGTAGCATGTCTTAAAAAAGCTAACTTGGCATCTTCCTCATCCATACCAATTCCATTATCAATGACTTCAATTTTACTAAGTCCCCCATCTTCCAAATTAATTTTAATAATATTACCCTCAGCATCAATTGCATTTTCGACAAGTTCCTTAAGGACGGAGGCACACTTTTCAACTACCTCACCCGCGGCAATCTTATTTGCTAAAAGCTCATCCATGACTCTAATTTTACTCATTAGAACCACCTACAATACTTTCTCTTACTTCAATTAATTCTCTTGGAATATTAAAATTTATTAGACAACCTTTTTTAACATTAATAAAACCTAATCCCTTAATAATAAAATCAACATTATTGTCAACCTTTAACTGATTATTAAAATCTTCCTCACATCTTCTTTTTTCCACTTTTACATTATTATTAATATACATCGTTAAATTATTATCAATATCCATATTTAAATTAATATTTAAAAACTTTAAATAATACTTATTTTTTAATTGATAACTAAGGGGTTTAACTATTCCCTTCGGACTCATGCCATCAATAAAGCTACTTGAAACAAAGCCTGGGGCATCAATAATCGTAAAGTTATCAAAGTGCATCGGAATAAAATCAAGAGTAGTATTACAATTTTTACTAACGGTAATATTGGCACCAATTAAATGATTTATTAAACTAGATTTCCCCGAGTTAGTTAAACCGACAAAAAAGACTTGTTTCTTATCCTTAATAATATTTTTTAAATAATCTAAATTCTCTTTAGTCTTAACACTACTAAAAATAATATCTTCTTTGATATCATATAATTTTTTAACTTTTTTTAATAATTTATCTTTAATAATATTTTTCGGAATAACATCGGCTTTCGTAATAACTAACATCTTTGGTAATTCAATACTTTTAAATAAATCAATAACTTCTTCATAAATATTTAAAAAATCTACCAAGAAAAACACAAATCCTCCCTTGGAATTAATCCGAGCTAATAATTCTTTATTATTTATTTTTATATCGGCATCAATTTTCGCATTATAATGTGTTATTTTAAAACATCTTTCACAATAATCTTTTTCCATATCTGGTGTATACCCTAAAGTATAAGGACTCTTACTTTGCAAAGTAATGCCACACCCTAAACATTTCTTAATCATAATATTCCCCCATTATCAAAATATCTTTCTTCGCTAATTTTTTTAAGATAAATCTTTCAAAGAACCGATTTATCTTTGTAGGTAGTATTTCGCATCGAGCAATAGGATTAACTAAAATACTTGTTAATTCCATGCGATTAGCCCCATAGATATCAGTAAGTAATTGATCACCTATACAAGCTACTTCACTTACTTTATATTTATATAACTGTAATATCTTTTTATATTTTTTCTTTAATGGTTTATGACTACTAAAAGCCACATCAACATTTAGTTTTTCTTTAAAAGGTCTTAATCTTTTTTTATTACTATTGGATATAATAATTACTTTAAAATCATTTTCTAAAACGGAAAATAATTCCTTTAGTTTTAAATCTGGTTCTAAAGTTTTATATGACACACAAGTATTATCTAAATCAAATAATAAACATTTAATACCATTCTTTTTTAACTTCTGATAATTTATTGTATAAATACTTTTTTGATAAACATCTGGTATAAATTTATCCACTTTATCACATCCAAACTAATTAAATTATATCATCTATTTATAAAAAGAACTACAATAGAAAAAGGAATTTACAGTAATTGTAAATCCTTATACAACAATTCTAAAGGGGTGATCAACATCACCAAGTGAGTCATCTGCTTTGACTTGGACATCGGAGTTAAGATAAAAGGCTGGACGTACCACGTACGCATATTGGTGAACGTAGCTGGTGTACACATTCCCGCGGATGGCGACATAGTACGCATTGGCATAGCTGCTGGAGTGGCGTGAAATTGTCCATTCCTCAACACTATTATATAACCAGTTATTTTCTTGGTTACTATTACCATCATTATCATAATCATATAATTGTGATGCCCAACTATTTTGTTCGCTTGCAAATCCATAGTCCGAAGCATACATCAAACCGATTTGTGCGGGTACTGTTGGGGTTGAGTTTATTTCTGCATCATACATTACTTTTGGAGTTACCATTTCTGTACTATGTCCTCCCACATGCCACGTTGTTGTTGCTATTTTATTTGTCCACGTTGTACCCAAATTAGTTAAATAACCTCCATTTAACGCTTTATATAAGCTACTGGTACTCCATGTATTATCAGCTGCTGTTTGATTCCATTTAAATCCATCTGTTGGATATGCTTTTACTCTTTTTATCCTATCTATATTACCTCCTTTTATTGGCGTGCCATCACTAGATATTCCCAATTCAGCGCTGGTTATATATTCCGATTTTATTAATTTGACTTGATTATTAAATACACCAATTATCCGATATAAATTAGTATCGGGACAAGTATTTACTTTACCATTGTTATAATCTTCACTACCATTTCCAAAACAAACAAAATTATTTGGATTATTTCCGGAATAACGATAGCTATTATCTTGAGCACCAATCGTATCGTGTTTAGCTAATGTTCCTAAACCAACATTCTTTTTATTTTTAGATGCTAAATTAGTTACACATGTTGCTAAATTTCCATCACTTGGACATGAGTTAGTTAAAGTATATACTTGTTCTTCTATACTTACTCTACAAGCTTTATCACTTGTTACATTACTAGCTGTTAATGTTGCATTATTATTACTTAAAACACAATCCCCCTCTGTTACTTTAGCGGTTGCTATATCATAACCAGCACTTGCTGTTATTGCAAAAGTTGCCGTACCATTTTCGACAACTGTTGTGCTAGGTGGAGTGGATGTTCCGCCTGTTACTTGGACATTTACCGTAAATGGTGTTGTCATTTCAGATTTATCAAAACTATTGGTGGCTTCTTTATTTAATTCATCTCGAGCTGTTACCTGAATTTTATAGGTATTGCCAGCTTTTAAACCAGTAAATTCAAATGTATCACTTTCTTGCCAGTGCCATTCTCTATAAGTTTCATGATTTTCTATTTTAAATCCGAACTCAGTAACATTCTTAGTTCCATTTAATGCTGTTGCTTTAACTTTAATAGTGTTATGAGTTTTTTCACTAACACTGACATCTGTTATTTGAACTCTTTTATATTCATCAGTTTTGATGATAGCTGTTTTAACATTACTTCTTATTCCTTGAACATCTTTGGAATAGGCATAAACTTTATAATTTTGATTATCTTTTAAGGAAACTCCATCACACTCAGTAAAAACATGAGTTGCTTCTGTAGTTTCAACATAAGTTGGTTCTAATTCTTCAGCTATACTCATAATTTTTGCCATTTCAGGTTCTTCAATTGTTTCTTCAATGGCATAATAATATTTATCTATTTCTTCGGTATGATTTTCGTTTTCTAGTAAACTAATAGTTATACTTTCATAGTTTTTAGAGGTTTCGGCAATACTGTTTATTTCAGGCATTACATAAGTTTCTTTTTCATCAGTAGTTATAAGGACTTTCCCTGAAAAAGTTTTACCTGTATTTTTTTGTTGGTCAGCTTCTAAATTTCTTAAAGTTACCTCAAAGTTCCAAGTTTCTTCTTTACCATCAGCACTACTAGCTTTAATTTCATCTTTATAAACCACTTTAAAAGCACCACGTCTTTTGGTTATATCAAAACCTTGTAATGTTTCATCGTATATTAATCCATCAATATTTTTTATCTCAGTTTCATCGGGGTCAGTTACTTTTAAAAGTAATTCAACTTCATTTGGTTCAGTTGAATAAGTAAAATCATTTTCATCAATAATAAAATAGACATTATAATAATCGGTTGCATCATTCGTCGTATTATTTGGTACTAACTTAGCTGTGGCTGTCGTACTTCCCATTTTATCTCCAGCGGTTTGATAGAAATCATCTGACGAGGCGGTAATATTGATTGGGGTGCCGACCTTAAAAGTGAGTGAGTCAGTTGTTCCTGCTCCAACTTCAATCTCCGCACTCCCACCAGTTCCCTTTTGGGCGGCAAAATAAGCATAAGTAGCACTTATCACTGTAATTAACAATAAGAAAAGAGCGATAATAGTGCTTGTCGTTCTTTTTTTAGTTTCCATAAATTAAAATCCCTTACTTTCCCTTTTATTATATATATCCAATCAAGTACTAAATTGCTTTGTTGACTTAAAGTTTACTAATTTTTTTAATTATTAGATTATTAAAAAATAACCTTGGGTTTTACCCCAAGATTACTTAAAATAGTTTAATTATATCATGAATAGTTATGACCACCATGAGAATTAAAAGTAAAATGAAACCAACAGCATGACAAGCATTTTCAAATTTGGAATCAACCGGACTTCCTTTGATTTTTTCAATTGCCACAAATAAGATATGTCCACCATCAAAGGCTGGGAATGGTAAGATATTAATGAAGCCTACATTAATTGACAAGAAAGCAATTAAATAAACTATATAATCTATTCCATAACCAACTGATTCATCTACGACTTCATAAATACCAACCGGGCCTGATAAAGCATTAAGCGAAATTTTACCTGTTACTAAACCTTTAATAGTAAGCCACATTGAATGAATTATACTTCCAAACTTTTGAAAAGAATACTTAAGAGAACCAAAGAAACCATGGAGTTCTGTTTGTTTTACTTGAACCCCAAATAAGTTAGATTCAGTTCCATCTTCATTTTTAACTTTTTCTGGAGTTACCTTATATTCTTCCACTTTCCCATCTTGATGTTTAATTTCAAAAGTATAATAACTATTTTTATTTTTCATATATAAAACGATTTGAGCAACATCCCAACTATTAATGTTATAGCCATTAATCGCTGTTATCCGGTCTCCTGCTACAATACCCGCTTTAGCCATTGGGGAATCTTCCATCGTACTTTCCACCACCGGTTCTAAACTATTTCCACCCCAGATTAAAGCACTAAAGAATAATAAAACAATAGCTAAAATAAAATTATTCATAACCCCTGCGGCTAAAACAATAATTCTTTGCCACCATGGTTTATTACATAGATAAGCATCTTTTTTTAGTTTTTCACCATCTTCATAAACTTCCCCCGCCATGGCAACAAAACCACCAATAGGCACGGCTCTAATATTATAGTCTATTTTATCTTTTCCTTTATGACTAAAGATAACGGGTCCCATCCCAATCGAAAATTCATAAATATGAACTTTAAAGAACTTAGCCCACAAAAAATGTCCTAGCTCATGAACTAAAATTATTAATCCTAAAATAAATATTAATAATAATACTGATACAATCCACATACCTATTCCTCCTTATATCCACATTAAAATAGCTACATAGGCAATTACACAAAATATTATACTATCTAACCTATCTAATATACCACCATGTCCTGGCATAATATTGGAAAAATCTTTAATATTATTTTCTCTTTTAATTTTACTAAATATTAAATCCCCCATTTGTCCAACAATCGATAATAATGCATTAACTACAATTAACATGATATGAAATTTACCAACAAATATAATATAAAATATTGTTGAAAATAAAGTACTTACTCCTAAACCTATTAAAGCCCCTTCTTTAGTTTTATTGGGACTAATATTCGGACATAATTTATTTTTACCAAACATTCTTCCTCCCAGATAAGCAAAAATATCAGTTATCATAGGAATTAATATTAAATATAAAAATAAATCTAAGCCTCGCATCCGCATAACAATGATAATATTAAAGGATAAGCCAATAAATATCGTTGCTGCCAGTAAATAAAAAGCATCTTGCGAAGTATACTCATCCTTTTTATAAAAAATAATTGGGATAAAAAACATTAATATAATTGTGAGTAAAGTTTGATAACTTATACCATACGTAATAGATGATTCACGCATATTACTTATTACCATAAAACATATGGCTATCATTCCCATTAATAACATCATATTAGGAAACTTATGATGAGATTTTTTTAATTCTACTATTTCTTTAAAAGCTAAAAAAGCCACAATGCTTGTGCCAATTATAAAGGGATATCCCCCCAATATAATAAGAGGCACCACAATTATCAAAGCAATTAAAGCACTTTTAATTCTTTTCTTCAATTTATCTTTTCTCCTCTTCCATTATAAGTATACTATTATTAATTAAGAATTGCAAAAAATATTTTCCATAACAGAAAGGGTCAATGGGAATCATATTAATTCCCATTGACCTTTTTTATTTGATCCAGTTCTTTTAATTATATTTTTATCTTTTAAGCCCTTTAAATTTCTTGCAGTCGTAGTTATATTTACCCCTAAAGTTTGACTTATTTCTTGTTGGGTAATACTTGGATTATCTTTAATTAGCTTTAAAATCCGTTCTTGGGTTTCAGTTAAGGAACTATTATTATTAACAATACTTCTAGGTGAATTTCCTAAATTTTCTCTTGATTTAAATCGGAAATTAACTCTAATAAAATTATCACTAAATTCATAAACATCTTTACTATAAGATTTTAAAATTCTTCTGATTCCTGTTCCTAATTGTTCTACTAATTCTAAATCTTTGAACACCCTCATTAATTCTGGATGAGTTGGAGCTGAAAAACCTTTTAAAAAGTCAGTTTCGGTTACATTAAAAGGTAAACCTCCTGTTGAAGATATAGCAATATGGTCATTAAATATTTCAAACTTCGGAGGATTTTCCCTCTCCCATAGCGTATGACAAAAGGCATTAGTGATAGCTTCTTTTACCGAAACAATATCAAACATTTTAACTTCTTTTCGATCTTCACTAGTTATTTTCGTAAATGTTTTATTTATTTGTTCAAATTTATTAATAACATTCTTAGCTGCTTTAATTAAACAACAATATCCATATTCTTCACATTCAATCAAATCATAGGCATCATTACCGGAGTAAGTCGCTACTTTAATGGAAATATCGTTATCATCAGCCAAAAGATAAGCCAGATAATTATATTTTCCATCTTCCATGATAAGACCCAACTGATTTAAAAAATTATCATTAATTTTATATTTCTTTTCTTCATAAAATATTTTTAATTGAGAAAAAGATAAATCTTGAGTCGGAGATACAATATTATTTAAAGAATTTCTCGTTCTTTTAGCAAAAAATTCTTCAATTTGTTTTTGACTCATTTGTTCGCAAGACGCTCCCACTCTAATAAAACATCCTTCGGATGTCATACCTTTTTTTCTTAAATAATATGGCTTTTCATTTCCGCTAGCAATAATAATATGTAAATATTTTTTACCATCATATTCTTTTACCTCTATATCATATAATCCAACTGTAAAAGGTAAAATATTATTTTTAATTCTATCTTTAACTGTTAATTGCAATTGATCAATATCATCAGCAATCCCAACTATTTCCCCTTTATCGGATACGCCAATATATAAATTACCACCATTAGCATTTAAAAAGCTTATTATTTCTTTTTCTAATTTTTCATTTAAAAGTTCCTTAAATTCATTTCTTGAATCTTCTATAAAATCTATGTCGAGTAGACGACTTCCATTCTTTTCCATTCTTTCAACACCTTACCTTTTATATTTTATTTAATTTGTGAGGTTG
>CANQCI010000008.1 GCA_947589675.1 uncultured Bacilli bacterium
ACTGTTCCACCTGTAATATTTACGGTGACATTATATTCTAATTTAGGAATTGTAACTGTACAGGTTGTTGCCGCTGTTACATTACTGGCTGTCAAAGTTTTATTGCTATTACTTAAAGCACAACCGGTTCCAGCCACTGTTGCCTTACTTAAATTATAGCCAGTCGTGGCTGCTATGGTAAAAGTTGTACTTTTACCATGGTCGACTGTTGCTTGCGTAGGTGTAGCCGTTCCACCTGATACAGTTGCTTTGACTAAATAATTATTTAATGTCGTTCCTTTATAACTAGCATCTTCGAATATTTTTTCACGATTGTTACTATCTGTTACTTTGATTTTAAATGTATATGGAGTTGCCTTGGTTAAACTTGTAAATAAATAAGAATATGTTTCACTTGTATTTGTTGCTAGATACCAATTAGCATCACCATTTTTTTGATACTCTACTTTAGTTACAGTGCCTGTGCCATTATTAAATGTTCCATTTACTTTTATAACACTTGAGGTTATATCTGATACTGTAAAAGATTTAACACTGGGATAAACATAGGTTTCGGTACTTTCTGTTTTATCAAAACTTCCCACAGACTCTTTATCTAACTCATCTCTTACTTTAACTTGAATATTATATGTGCTTGTATCAACTAATCCAATAAATTCAAAGGTATCACTTGTTTGCCATGCACTCCAGCTTCCATAGGTATCATGATTTTCTATTTTAAAAGCATATTCCTTTACATTCTTAGTTCCAGCAATAGCAGTTGCTTTTATTTTGATACTATTTAAAGTTCTACTTAAAACCGTAAAATCAGTCACTTGAACTCTTGTATATTTATCAGTTTTGATGATGGCTGTTTTGACACTACTTCTTATCCCCTGAGCATCTTCTTCATAAGCATAGATTTTATAATTTTGGTTATCATTTAATTCATTAAATGTATAACTATTTTTATCACTTGCGTGATAAGTTGGTTCTAACTTTTCAGCAATACTCATAATGCTAGCACTTTCCGGTTCTTCATCAGTTGCTTCAATTGCAAAATAATATTTATCAATTTTTGATGAATGTAATTCATTTTCAATTAAACTAACAGTTATACTTTCATAAGTTTTAGAGTCTTCTTTGATACTATTTATCTCAGGTACTACATATGTATCCTGTGTATCCGTAGTTATTAAAACTTTACCTGAAAATGACTTACCTGCATTTAAAGCTTGATTAGTACTTAAATTCCTTAAGATAACTTCAAAGTTCCAAGTTTCCGTAGTTCCATCTTCACTAGTCGCATCAATTGCATCAGCAAGAGCTATTTTAAAAGAACCCTCACTTTTAGTGATATCAAAACCTTCTAATTCATCATGATAATTTAATCCCTCGATACTCTTTAAAGGATTACCATCAGGGTCTTTTACTTTTAATAAAACTTCAACTTCTTTATTTTCAGTTGTATAAATAAAATCATTGGCATCGATGATAAAATAAACATTATATTTTTCATGAGCTTCATTCGTGGTATTATTAGGTACTAATCTAGCTGTGGCTGTTGTTTTACCCGATTTATTATCCCCACCCTCATAAAAATCATCGGCTGATGCTTTAATACTAATTGATTCACCGACAGCAAAAGTTAGCGAGTCTGTCGTATCAGAATTAATGTTGATAAAAGCACTAGCTCCTTGCCCTTTTTGGGCTTGAAAAAAAGCATAAGTTGCACTTATTACGACAAGTAAAAGTGTAAACAATGTAAACATAATTAAACCTTTTTCTTTTCTAGATTTATTCATAAAATAGGCACCCTCATTCTAAGGCATTTTACTAAAAAAAAAAAAAAATCAAGTTGACAGTTGTTTTACAAACTTGACACTTTGATTTTTTTCTTTATAATTCATCAATAAAATAAACTTTATACCAAACCAAGAAGCAATAGATTGTCCATATTTTACGGTAGTTGTCTTTTTTATTTTGATAATGTTTATCTAATAAATTCAGGATATATTTGGTATTAAAAAATTTTTTGGCATAATCACTTGTGAATACTTCCTTTACTTGGTTATATAAATCACTTTCTCTTAGCCAATCACGAACTGGGACAGGAAAACCTAATTTTTTCTTTTTGTAAGCTTCGGTAGGAATAACCTTTCTCGCGGCTTCTCTTAAAGCTACCTTAGTAGTTTCACTATTTACTTTATAAGCAAAGGGTAAAGAAGATGCTACTTTAAATACTTCTTTATCTATAAAAGGAACTCTTCCCTCAATGCTATTAGCCATAGTCATCCTATCAGCCTTAAGTAAAATATCTTTCATTAACCAAAAATCAATATCTATCGCTTGCATTTTTACAATATCACTACTATCTTTTTGTTCTTCATAAGTTTTTTTGGTAACATCAATAGCTTTTAAATGATGGGGATTAGCTAAAACTTTTTTAATTTCTTTTTCCGAATAAACTCGATTAACGCCAATGTAATGGTCTTCTAGTTTTTGTCCTCGCCTGACTAAAAAGTTAATTCCTCTTACCTCAGGTAATAAACTACAAACTTTCGAAATAGCATGGCGAAGAAAATAAGGAACTTTATTATACCAATTTAATTCAATATAACTTCGGTATGTATTATAACCTCCAAAAAATTCATCAGCCCCTTCTCCAGATAAAACGACCTTAACATCTTTAGCCGCTAAACGGGCAACAAAATAAAGGGCAACAGCCGCCGGGTCACTCGTCGGTTCATCTAAATAATACATAATTTTAGGAATTATATTAATATATTCTTCTTTAGTAATAATTTGGGAAGTATTATTAATTTGTAATTTAGCCGCTAAATCCTTGGCATATTCAATTTCATTATATCTTTCTTGATTATAACCAACGGTATAAGTTTTATCAGGATGAGCTAGGCTTACTAAGTAAGAAGAGTCAATCCCACTCGATAAGAACGAACCAACTTCTACATCACTAATTAAATGGTGGTCAACACTTTCTTGCATTACTTTCGCAATATCATCTACTGCTTCCTTAAATTCTTGATCTTTAATTTTAAATTCTTTCTTAAAATATCTTTTAATTTCTATCTCATTATCTTGATAAGTAAGAGTACAACCCGCATCTAAGCGATAAACATTTTTAAAGAAAGTTTCATTCGTGGGGGTAAAACTAAATGCTAAATAAGTACCTATTATCTCTTCATTTAACTCTTTTTCGAAATTAGGATGAGCTAATAAAGCCTTAATCTCCGAAGCAAACATAAAGGTATCACCAAACTTGGCATAATAAAGCGGTTTAATTCCAAAATTATCCCGAGCTAAAAACAAAGTTTTATTTTTTATATCGTATATTGCAAAAGCAAACATACCTCGCAAATGCTTAGGCAATTCTTCCCCCCATTCTTCATAGCCATGGAGTAAAACTTCGGTATCACTATTAGTTTTAAAAGTATGGTCTTTTAATTCTTCTTTTAATTCTAAATAATTATAGATCTCCCCATTAAAAACAACCACTAAAGAGTCATCTTCATTAAACATCGGTTGTTTTCCCCCCTCGATATCAATTATCGAAAGTCTTCTTTGAGCAAGAGCCACTTCATCTTTTAGAAAGTAACCTTCCCCATCAGGCCCCCGATGTTTAATTTTCTCACTCATTTTTTTAATAATATCTTTTTTATTTTTACTTCCATCAATAAAACCAACTATTCCACACATCTTTTATTCTCCTTCCGTAAAGTATTTATAATAATCATTTTCTAAAATAAGTCCACTCATATTCATTTTATTAGCCACAATCTTATTCATATTTTGAACATAATCCTCAGAAACATTCACATTTTCTTTTGGCACAAATTTTTTACTACTAGCAAAATAAGTGCCATAATCACTAACCCAACTGCGATTACCAAATATTGCTAAGCCTGGTTCGGTACTTAAGATATCTTTGCCAATTAAAAGTCTTGAGTCATACTTAACCCCAAATAGATTATAAAGAGTTGGTAAAACATCAATTTGACTTCCGACTTTATCCACTGTTATCTTGGGCATTTTATTATTCCATAAGATAAAGTTACTATGATTTATTTCGACTACACTATCCTTTTCATAACTGGAAGCCTCATTTACCTCATCAAGGGATAAGTAATAAGGGTAGTGATCACCTACTAAAGCAATGACTGTATTATCTAACTTATTAGCATTAGTTAAATAATTAAGTAAGTTTTCTAAAGCTTTATCTAATTCAATTTGGGCGGCTATATAAGATAAGACTTTCTCGGAATAATTTAATCCAGCAACTTCCTCCTTATGTTTTCTTCCCATCGCCGTATTTTTAAACCCATAATCACCATGCCCGGATACCGTTACATAATAAGTAAAGAATGGTTTATCACTTGTTAAATAATCATTCACGGTGGCATCAATCATTTCGACATCACTCTCCGGCCATATATTACAATTAATCTTCTCTTCTAAGCCATTTTTACATCCTGTAAAATTCGTAAAACCTAAGGCTTTTAAATATTTATTCCTTGATTGAAAACTATAATTATGGTCATGATAAGCATAAGTATTATACCCCATCTTTTGAAAGACAGTCGCAATCCCAAAGGGAAAACTATTTTCCCCCTTCTTCCAAGGCTTTAAAAACCCAGAAGCGGCCACTAAACCGGTTAGCTCTTGAAACTCCCCGCCAATCGTACTACTAATTGTTGGCGTATAAAAGTTGGGAAAGTAAAAACCATTATTAATTAATTTATATAATGTAGGCGTTAATTCTTCCGATACCGCAATCTCATTAAAGGATTCTGCCATAAACAAAATTAAATTCTTATCCTTAAAATAATTAGTATATTCATTTTGTAAAGTCCCAGCTTCATTCTTAAAATAATTGTGCATCTTTGTTAATTCACTACTATTTGAGGCATTAATTAATTCCTCAAAATTATAATCTAAATTATTATAATCATAGACTATTTCGACAGGCTTGTCTTCTTCCTTTTCTTTTTCTTCATTATCTTGTTTTTCCGTTATAAGTATTTCTTCATCAAACCCCATAATAGTTCTTTCTAAATCTAAGAAAAAAGCATTAACTACCCCCAGTCTTTTCATCATTAACTCAGTATTATTAACATGATGATATAACTCATATTCTTCTCCTTTTTTGATATTTAAACTTAAATTATAACCTAAAAATAATAGCACACTTAAAAATAAATAAAGAGTATTAACTTTAATTTCTTTATGGGGTATTTTAATAAAATTATGCATAATAAGAAGAATGATAAATGGTAAAAAGAATAACAAAATACTTCCGCTATTCTTTAGGATTAACCGCATAGCATCCCCAGCAAAATCCGCCACCTGGTCAGTTGCCCATAAAAGAGAAAAATTAAAATAAAACCCAAATATTTTATATATACATAATTCCAAAGAATATAAAAAACCTAATAAAAAAGTAATTAGATAAAAAACTATTTTATTAAAACTACTATTAAATAGATAAGTTAAAAAACTTAAAGTAACACTCATAAATAAGCAAAAAAATATATTATATAAACTACTTATATTAAATAAAAAATCATTATTTATTATTTTAAAACATATTTCTAAATATAATAAGATAATAAAATAAATTACCGTTATTTTGGTATTCTTTAATTTATACTTCATAATAATCACCAATATAAAATAATTATACCACTAACTAAAAGTAATTTTATTATTTTTAAATTTATTTGACAAATAAAAAGAATGATTACTCACTCTTTTTAGATATTACTTCTTAAATTCGTTAGTAAAAAATACTAGATTGAAATTAAGAATAATAATGTACATAAGTAATACCTGTTGTACATAAATATTATTACCTAATTTACTTTTTTTATAGTACCAGTTTTTTCTAATTTTTCTTCTTCATTCCGGCAATTTAATGCCATACCGATTGTGAATACTAAAGCTAGTAAATAGAACCACAACATGAGAATGACGATATTAGCAAAGCCCCCATATAAAGTGGTATAGTGAGCTATATGGTTGATATAAAAGGAATATAAGCCAGTTGCGATAATCCAACCAATACTCGTAAATATAGCCCCATAACCAACACTTTTAGATTTAACTTCTCTGGTAGGAGCAATAGTATAAAGGATTTTGATAAAGAAATAAATGATTAGCCAATTAATTGGGCCTTGGAATACTTTAATAATGGTAACTACTTGATTAGTAATACTTTCTTTTATTTCTACATACCGAAGTAAAGCAATTATTTTATCCCCAAAAACGGGCACCAGTAACATAAAGACAAATAAGATAACTAATATTAGAGTCATAATTAAAGACTTAACTCTTCGATTGATAAAACTTGATTGCTCTTCCCCATAGATTGTATTGGAAGTTAAGATAATGGATGCGGGGCCATTCGAGGCGGTAAAATACCCCACAATAATAATGAATAATGTATTAAGATTTAACTCCGGACTAGTACTTGCCAAAAGCATGGTGGCTATTTCTTCCGAAAAAGCATTTTTTAAAAAGTTAAAAATAATATCGGTTGAAACATTTAGCAAGGCTGCCCCATAAGTAATGAGGGTAATTGTCGGCACAATCGCTAAAACGAAGAAAAAGGCGAGTTGCCCAGGCAAAATCGCCATTTCTGGAAGCATAATCACCTTTTTAAAGTTCTTAAAAAACTTCTTTAAATTATTTTTTACTTTGTTTTTCACTACCATCACTCTTTTGTTTCTTCATATCATCAACCGCTTCATTTAGAGCATCTTCAATAGTTTTAATATCATCTAAAATCATACTATAACCATACTCAGCTCCATAATCATATGGTAATTTCTTAATCTCTTTATTTAACTTATGAATATAATTAGTTACTTGTTTTTGACTATACCCTACTAAATATATCACAAATTCATTACCATCCGTGCGCATAATTTCACTATTATCAAGTTGGGTCTTAATTAAAGCATTAGCACAAGCTTTAATTTGCTTATCCCCCTCATTATATCCCTCAACATCATTTATCTCTTGAATCTTATTTAAATCAATCACAATAATGGTCTGAGGATAAATGGTATTATTATTCCAAACACTAATATTTTCATTTAAGAAATTCCGATTCTTTAAACTAGTAAGTTGATCAATAAACTTTAATTTATCTTCTTTCTTAATCTTTTTGGCAATAATAATCTTTTTACTTTTTCTAATAATTAATAAAGCCACAATAATAAAGATTAAAACTAAATAAATAATATATTCAGCAATACTCGATAAAAATGATCCAGTTTTAACAGTTTCATAATGATTATTTAATCCTTCATTAATAACTTCTTTACTATCTACGACTTCCATATATGTATTAAGTAACTTATATAAAGCACTATTCGTTCTAACTTTAAATTGATATTCTTTATTAATATTATCTTCAAACCGAATATTATAATCTTTTAAAATACTATCTTTTTGATAATCAAAAATAAATTCATCAATAACTAAATAATATTCTTCATCTTTTAATTTCTTAGTTTTCTTTTTAAAATCTTTTAAATTTTCATAAGTTTCTATTTTAATATTCTTAACGTTTTTTATATAATCATATAATAAACTATTTTCTTCCACAAAAACTTTCTTACCATTTAAAGATTTTAAAGACATTATTACTTCATTATTATCTCTTTTGGTACTTATTACATAAGGTATAGCAATACCATTAGTTTTATAATAATCATCGTTATTATTATAATAATTAAAATATAAATCGATATCTCCACTGGTAACTGCTTTTTTAAACCGAGCAAAAGACCGATATTTATTAAAGTTAAATTCAATATTAGTTAATTCACTAAATTTTTGTAAATAAACCGCAATAATCCCGCCGTATTTGCCCCCCATAATTACTTCATAAGGACTAGTATTAACAAAGCCATAATTATAAGCAACACTTTGTAAACTATCCACTTCAGTATCACTTATTTTTAAAGATTCCGTAAATGTTTTAAATTCTTCTTCATTATAATATTTATTAAAATTATCTAACCAATTAGCATAATATTTATTTAAAACTCTTGCTAAGATACTATCATCTTTTTGCATAGTATAATATACTTTCATATCACTTATATGATAAACAATATGATAATTACTAGCTAATATAACATCTAAATATTCCATTAAAGGTAAAGCTATATAATTAGTTTCATTATCTAAACTACTTTTTAAACTATCAATATTTTCATATTCTTTATAAGTTAAATTACTACTATTTATATATTCACTTACATAACTAGTATTACCATTTAAAACACCAATAGTCTTCCCTCTTAAATTATCACTAGAAGGAATTATTTCATCATTCTTACTTACTAAGACATAATGATCTTCATAGATAACTAAATCTTGGTCACTTATTTCTTTTTTAACTCCAAAACTAATCCCACTGGGATTACTTCCTATATTAAAAGTAATATAATTTATTTCTAAACCATATTCTTTAGAAAAGTCTTTTAAAAAATCATAAAAAACTCCGGAACCATTCTTCCCAAAAACATTAGCATTATTAACAATATTAATATTTTGAATCGTATTTATATTATCATTTATCCAATTTCTTTCTTCAACTGTTAATTTATTTTGGTCATTTAAAAGCGTAAATACCCCGAAAGTTACGCCACCTAAAATGAGAAGGAGGACAATGATAATAATTACTTTTCTTAATTTTTTCATTACTGTTCTTCGCTTTCTACTTTCGTATTATTATTCCAAACTACCCCAGAGCCACTGACATTCTTAGCCCCCATGATGGTGAAGCCTTCACTATTTTCCGAGCTATCACAAACCAAGGTGAAGTCAATATCATAATAGCTTAAAAGATCTTCACTAAACTTTTCTAATGATTGTGCCGCTTTACTTTCCGCTTCCACCAAAGTTGTATCATTTTCATAGGCAATCCGGATATAGATTACTCTTCCCCCTGAGGTTTTAAAAGTTACATCTTTAATTAAGGCATCGCTTTCTAAAGCATTAACATAATCATTTTGAAAACTTTCCGTAATTGGATACTTTTCAATATCTTCTAATCGGTCACCATAAGTAGTTTTACTTCCCCCTAAAAAGAATGTAAAACAAACAGTTAATATGGCAATAAAACAAATTAAAAGAATCAATAATAAACAGATTAATACTTTATTTTTAGCCCATAGTTCCTTAATTTTTCTCAAAATTATTTCACCTCTTTGGATAAATCAATTATACTACATTATATTTCGAGAAGCAAATTTTTATCTTTTAAAATCCAAAAAGATGGTAAAGTACGGTTCTTAACATTAAGGAGTGATAAGTTAAAACATCACTTTTTTTCGTATTTTTAAAAGAAATAACTTTCTATAAATTATTGTATCACGTTTGTTATTTATGTCTTTTTTGGTAAATAAAAAAGCAATGAAAATTTATTTCATCACTTTAATCTTTATATCCTCTATCCTAATATTATCGGATTACTACTTGTTCCCTCACCCCAGACATACATCACATTGGAGTTGAGATAGAAGGACGGGCGCGCGGCATAGCTAGCAGTAGTCGTCAAAGGCGCAGTCACACACCCAAACGTATTAGCACCGAAGGCGTGAGTAGGAGCACTTGTATTTGGCGTGATAAACCAAAAATCATCACCAATCCAAGTCCAGTTATCCCAGGCGGCTAACCGATAATCTTGCAAAGTTGATACATATCCGGGCAAGCTCCATCTATCTTTCGTAGCCCCATAGTAATAATCGGTAACATACATCAAACCAATTTTGGCTGAATGAGTTAATGGGGTCTTGGAATCGCCAAGTTCATTTTCATAAGCGGTGCGTGCTCCTTGTTCATGACCTAAAGGATATGTCATGCCACCCACTTGCCATTCAGTCGTAGCAATCATGTTAGCCCAATCATTTAATTTTCCAAGATATGTTTCATTTAAATTATGCGTATTTAATTCACTATTGCTCCAAACATTTTGCCCATTTTTATCCCAAGTGTACCTTGGCCACTCATCATGATTGCCAAGATAGGTATTATATGGACCTCGAGAGCCAGAACTAGCAAAATCACCATCTTCACCGAGTAAATCTTTCCCCGCTTCATCGGCTTTCACTAATTTTATTTGATATTCATTTCCTATTTTAAAAGCTCCGATTATCCGATAGAGATTTTCGACATTTGAACAATCCCCACCAAAACAAACAAAGTTTTTAATGTTATTATCACTTATGTAACCAGCGGCAATAGCCTTGGTTAATGCTTGTTTTAATGATGTTAAATTTTCTATATTTGGATTATAACTTAATGTGTATTTAGGATTAGTTGCACAATAATCATTACTGTTTGTAGATAGAGTTCCATTACAATCTAATTTGATTATATCATTGATAGTACCATATTGAGCATCCTTGGCTCTTTGGGTTAATTGGTAGTCACCACCTGTAAAGCGATAGGATAAATCATTGGCATCTTGCTCAGTTATAGTTCCATTATGATAATATAACTTAGTATCTTCGTACTTACTATTTTTATTATATAAGCCTATTACACATTCTGCTAAATTGCCTCCATTTGGACAAGCATCAGCCAATGTCTTTTTCGGAGTTATACTTTCTTCAATTACTTTTACTATTTCTTCATCATTAAAGGATATCTTCGTACTTACTTCATATTTCTTACTTTCCGTTAAATTATCAAATGTATAACTATAAACATTTGTATCTTCATTACTGGCTTCATGCCAATCTTTATCTTCATCAGCATTAATTTTAAATGACACATTATCAATCGTATCCTCATAATCAGATATTGTAGCTATTACTTTCATACTGTCATTAGTTATATTCGTTGTTTCAACTTTGACATTAGGTAAGGTTCCAGCTGTTATAATGGCTTGAGCATTAAATGTTTTTCCGGTATTTACTTGTTGGTCATAATCATGATTGATTAATATTATTTTTATTTGCCATGTTTCATCTGCTTTACCATTATTTTCATCATCACTTGGTTCAGCACTTATTTCTTCGGTTAATTTAATTGGAATTAAACCGGTGGCTGTTGTTATATCAAATCCTTTAAGAGGATTTTCTTCATCATCAACATCTGCAACTGATACATATTTTATTGATGTATCATCTAAAGTTTCTAAAGGCTTACCATCTGGATTAATTACTTGTAATATTAGTTCAGGAATACCTGCTTTGGTATAAACAAATGGATTATTTATTAAATTTAAGTAAACATTATAAGTTTCGGAAGCTGTATAATTACCATTGTTCGCTACCAAGTGGGCTGACACGGTAGTGTCTCCCTCTTGGTTTGGTTCTCCACTTTTAAAGTTATCACTATTGGCGTCAATAGTAATGGGATTTCCCTTGGTGAATGTCAGTGAGTCTGTTGTTCCTGCTTCAACATTAATATTAGCACTACCACCTGTTCCCTTTTGGGCGGCAAAGTAGGCATAAGTTGCTCCGATTGCCACCAAAAGAAATGCAAGTAATGCTATGACAATTAACTTTTTATTTTTCTTAATTTTATCCATTTTTTCATACACCCTCAATTTTACCCATACTATCAAAAAAAAAAAAAAAGTCAAGAGAACATTTGTTTGCATTTATTCAAAAAAAGATTTTTTTCTTTAATCAGTTCTTAAACATTATGGAGTGATGGAATAAATTTTCATTGCTTTTTAATTTACCAAAAAAGACATAAATAACAAGTATGGTTACAATAATTTATAGAAAGTTATTTCTTTTAAAAATGCAAAAAAAAGTGATGTTTTAACTTATCACTCCTTAATGTTTAAAAAACTAAAGTAGCTTCTTACTTTCCCATCTTTTCTTTAATTTTTTCTTCATTCCAAATTGGAATATTCAACTTCACTGCTTTATCATATTTACTTCCAGGATTACTTCCTAAAATAACTGCATCAGTTTTAGTACTAACTGATTCACTAGTTATTCCCCCGAAGCTTTCTAAAAACTCTTTAATTTCATTCCGGGATACATCGGTGATAGTCCCTGTGATAACAAATTTCTTCCCAGTTATTTCTTCATCATATTTTTGCTTAACGCCTAAATATTGCATATTAATACCAATTTCTTTTAACTTATTTATTAACTCGGTATTTTCTTTAAAGTATTTTACAATATTAATAGCTAAAACTTTTCCTATATCTTTAATATTTTGTAAATCTTCCTCAGTTTTCTTCCTTAAATTATCGATATCACCAAAGGTACTAGCTAAAAGTTTAGCTGTCTTATTACCAATCCCTTCAATTCCTAGACCAAATAATAATCTTTCTAAACTATTATTTTTACTATTTTCAATATTTTCAATAATCTTATTTAAACTTTTTTCCCCATAACCATCAAATTCAATAATTTGTTTAACTTTATCTTTAAGGGTATATAAATCCGGAATGGTATTAATAAAACCTAGATTATATAACTCTTCCACAATTTCATCTCCCATGCCTTCGATGTTCATAGCATCTCTTGAAACAAAGTGAATTAAAGCCCCAATATTTCGCTTAGGACATTCCGGATTTAAACAAAAATAATCAACATTCCCTTCTTTTTTAACTAAAGGCGTATGACACATCGGACATTCTTTAATCATTTGAAAAGGAATTTCTTCCCCAGTTCGTCTTTCTACTTTAGCTTCAACTACCTCAGGAATAACATCACCAGCTTTTCTTATAGCCACAATATCACCAATCATTAAGCCTTTTTTAAGGACATTATCTTCATTATGTAAAGTAGCTCTCCTGATTGTCGAACCCATGACAATAACTGGTTCTAAAACCGCATTAGGTGTTATTTGACCAGTTCTACCCACGGTAAAAATAATATCTTTTAATTTAGTTAAAACCTCTTGAGCTGGGAATTTATAAGCGGTTGCCCACTTCGGATACTTCGCCGTAAAGCCTAATTTTTTTTGCATATCTAAGTCATTAACTTTAATGACTACCCCATCAATCTCGTACGATAATTTGCCCCGTTTTTCCGTAGCCTTTTTAATATATTTTAAAATTCCTACATAATCATCAACTAATTTATTTTCAGGATTTACTTTAAAACCTAATTTTTGCATAAATTCTAAAGTTTCAAAGTGTGTCTTTAACCCATATTTTTCTGGTTCAGGTAAATAATAAATAAAACAATCAAGTTCTCTTTTCGCCGCTTCCTTAGAGTCTTGTTGACGAAGGGAACCAGCCGCGGCATTACGCACATTTTGAAGTAATGCTTCCCCATTATCTTTCCGTTCTTTATTTAATTTTTCCAAAGTTTTTTTATGCATAAAAACTTCGCCCCGAACTTCAATACTTATTGGTTCTTTTAACACCAAGGGAATACTTTTGATGGTCTTAACATTATGAGTTACATCTTCACCTGTAACGCCATCACCCCGGGTAACCCCATGAACAAGCACACCATGTTCATATATTAAGGATATACCTAAACCATCTATTTTATATTCACATACATATTCAGGTATAACCCCCTCTTTTTTAATACGCATATCAAAATCAAATATTTCTTCTTCATTAAAAACATTAGCCAAACTTAACATAGGTTTTTCATGAACTATTTTTTGAAATTTACTGACAACTTCCCCACCCACTCTTTTCGTAGGACTATTCTCATTTGCATAAGCGGGATACATCGCTTCTAATTCCGTCAATTCTTTTAAATATTTATCATATTCTTGGTCAGTAATTTTTGATTCATCCAAGACATAATAATTATAATTAGCTTCATTTAAAATTTTGGTTAATTCGGCAATTCTTTTTTCAATTTCGTTCTTTTCCATTTTTTTAACACCTCGTATAATATTTTTTGTAATCAATTAGTTAATATTATTTTTTATAGCCTACTTTTTCTTCAATTAATTTTTCATTCTATTCATTTTCTAAATCGATACTAAATTAATGTTTGTTCCATATAACAAACTCTTTGAATATTATCTTTAATCTTGTCTAAAATAGACATATTATGTGATAAGGAATTTGTGCAGACGATGTCTGCACTTTTTTACTTTTATAACATTCAATATAATAATTTTTCATATTTTTTAAATTTCGTCCAAAGAAACCATTCATATTTTTTCTTTAAGGTTAATCATACTAATTTGGCTTCATAAATTAGTACCAGCTCTTAACCTAGATTATTGGATTTGTTTATCTCCAACTGTATTAATTAATGCTCGCTACCGCCTCATAATCTATTCCTCCAGATGTTTGGGATATTCTCCTAATTCTACTAATTTTTTTATACTATTTTTAACAAATTCTAAATCTTCTCGGTAAGTCATACCAATCCATTTACTTTGACATATGCCACATTTAATTTTAATTTCTCCTGTTTTTAAATATTTTTTTAAAACCCCAGTTAAAATTAATTCCTTTTCTAAATCGATCTTATTTTGAAGAAACAAAGCTAACTCTTTTTCTAAAAGAGGAAATATGCTAGGCTTTAAAGCTAAGAAATTCATTGAAACCGGATAATCAATTGGGAGCTTAGTAATTTTTTTAGTTTCTAAGCTTTCCGCCCAAGCTAAGTTATCTTTAATCATTATTTTACTTTCTTCCAGATCTTCAAGATAACCATTTTTCGCATAAACAACACCCCTTTTAACTTGTCCATAGGGACTTTGGGTCGCACAAAAAGGATAATTTACCGACAAATATTCAAATGGGTCAGTACTTTTATCAAAAAATTCAGTTGCTTGCTTGTAGGCATCCACTCCATAAAAATCATCAGCATTAATTACCACAAAATTTTCGTTCACTTTATCTTGAGAGCATAATAAAGCATGGGCTGTTCCTAGCATTTTTACACGGTCTTTGGGAATTTTATCACTCTTTGGTAATTCTTGAAATGCTAATTCTATTTTTATTTTATCCTGATATTTTTTAATTATCCGTTTTTCAAAATAATCTTTATTTTCTTCTCTAATTACTAAAACTATTTTGTTAAAATTAAAACGAATAGCATCATATATTGAATAATCAATAATAAATTCGCCATTTTCATCAATACTAGTAATTTGTTTTAAGCCTCCAAAACGACTCCCCATTCCGGCGGCTAAAATAACTAAAGTTTTTTCCATCATGCACCTACATTTTCTTTAAACCTTGATAATTACTCAAGAACTTCTTAACCCCAATTCTTTGGTTAAAGGCCACGGTTACAAATCTCTCATCAGTAGCAACTACTACCCCACGACCAAACGTGCTATGCATAACAATATCACCATGTTTAAAATCCGTATTTTCACTATTATAAACATTGGTTTTATCAAATTTTCGTTCCCCAAATTCCCTAGTATGATCATCAATATCAATTAAACTAGAATCAATTTCTTCAATAAAGCGACTAGGAATATTCATCGTGGTATTGCCAAATAATAATCTTTTTTTGGCATTAGTTAAATAAAGCCGATCTTTAGCCCTAGTTATAGCTACATAACATAAACGTCTTTCTTCTTCTAAATCACTTGGGGATTGTAAGCTCATGGAATGCGGTAAAATATTTTCTTCCATTCCGGCTAAGAAAACACACCGAAACTCTAAGCCTTTCGCCGAGTGAATTGTCATCAAAGTAATTGCATCTTCATATTCTTTATGTTCGGAAATATCACTGATAATACTTATTTCATCTAAAAAGTCTTCCAAATTAATACTTCCTGTTTCTTTTTGAAAGTTTTCGGTAATACTCCGAAATTCTTGTAAATTTTCAAGCCTTAGTTCCGCTTCTAAAGACTTATCATTTTCTAATTCTTTCTTTATCCCCGTTTTAATTAAAACTTGGTCAATTAATTCTGTTAAGTCGCAAGTTTTAGCATCCATGGTTAATTCTTCAATGATATGTTTAAACTCTAATTCTTTCGGCTTATTTAAAACATCAAACATGCTGACACCTAAACTTTCGGCTGCAGTACTTAAGCTATCAATCGACTTTGCCCCAATACCTCTTTTAGGTTCATTGATAACCCGTCTTAAGGAAACATCATCAGCATGATTGGAAATTAACCGTAAATAACATAATAAATCTTTTATTTCTTTGCGTTTATAAAAGTAATAACTTCCGACTACTTTATAAGGATAATTATTCTTAAGCATTCCATCTTCAAATGCTCTTGCTTGACCATTAGTGCGATAAAGAATGGCAAAATCTTTATAATCATAACCCTCATCTAATAACCGATTAATTTCTTCTAAAATTAAATTTACTTCTTGTTTTTCATCGAATGCTCGAAGATATTTTATTTTTAAACCTTCCCCTAGTTCACTAAAAAGCTCCATATCTTTTCGTTCTTTATTATTTTTTATAACACAGTTAGCTGCATTTAAAATCGTATTAGTACTGCGATAATTTTGATTTAAAATAATTGTTTTTGCATCAGGATAATCTTTTTCAAAATTTAAAATATTTTTATAATTAGCTAAACGAAAAGCATATATGGATTGATTAGCATCACCCACCACAAATAAATTACGATATTTCTTAGCAAGTAAACTTACTAAGCGATATTGCACTTCATTTGTATCTTGATATTCATCTACCAAAATATATTGATATTTTTCTTGATATTTATCTAAAATATCGGGATTTTCCAAAAATAATAATACAGGTAATTCTAATAAATCATCAAAATCAACGGTATTATTTTTCCCTAAGTACTTTTGATATTCAAAATAAACTTGAGCCGCAATACGATCCAAGGGATCATTTAAATACTTATCAATTTCATTAGGTAATAACATTTCATTTTTAATAAAACTAATTTTGTTTTTAATATAACTAGGGGAATATTCTTTCACATCATAATCTAAATCTTTCATGATTTTTTTAATAACACTTAAAACATCATCAGCATCAATTATTGTAAAATTTCTTTTTAAACCTAAAGCTAAAAAATTCTCTTTAATAATTCTTAACCCTAAAGAATGAAATGTCCCCACAAAAGCCGCATTATCACTAATAATATAATTTAATCTTTCTTTCATTTCTTTTGCCGCTTTATTGGTAAAAGTTATCGCTAATATATGATTAGAAGCAATATTATTACTAATTAAATTAGCAATCCGGGTTGTTAAAACCTTAGTTTTCCCAGCCCCTGCTCCTGCTAAAACTAAACAAGGGCCACTGATATGTTCGACCGCTTGTAATTGCCGATTATTTAATCCATCTAATATATTCATAAACTCCTCCTAATCCTTAACTCAATTATATCATATACTTTTCTTTTTACCCAAAGAAAAAACAATCAAAATTTACTTTTAATAAATTAAATTACTTTTACTTTCTTTCTTCTTTTTCCTCTTTTTATTTTTAAAATTAACCCAATTATAATAATTAAAACGATTCCTAAACCTATTAATATTTCTATTTTATATTCTTCTACTATTTCTAAATAATCTATTTCTAACTCTTCTTTTAAAATAATATCAATATTCGCTAATACTTCATCTTCATAACTAATAGTTAATGTTCCTAATTTATTATTTAGCTTATTATCTTTTGTTATAGTTTCAATTCCTTCATAATTATAATTTAATTTTTCTTTGGTAAAATCATTGGGTAAATATTTTACTACATCAGCACCTGCGGTAAACGTAACTTCATCAGGTTTTAAATATTTAGTTGGTAATTTTAAAACAATTTCATTTTTAGTTAAAACACTTTGGTTATGAAAATTATTAATAAAATAATCATATATTGTTTTCGCATCAGTTATATTTTTAAAACCTTGCATGGGAGCCCTCGCGGTAACTAATAGATAGTTAGTCCCATTAAAGCTCGCAATGCTAGCTAGACACTTCCCGGCCTTTTTAGTAGTTCCCGTTTTTCCGCCCAATACATAAGTCATATTAACATGACTATTATTAAGAGAACTTATAACTGTGGAGGAAAAACTTACTTTACCATCACTCGTTTGATATTTTTTAGTTGTTATTATTCTTTTAAAATCAGGATTGGCTAAAGCATATTTAAACATTGCAGCCACATCTTTAACCGTGGAATAAGCCCCGTCACTATCAAGTCCTGTTTCATTTTGAAAATGGGTATGAAGTAAACCAATTTCTTGGGCTTTTTCATTCATCATTTCCACAAATTTAGAACGGGAACCAGCAACAGAGCGAACTAAAGCTTGAGCCGCATCTGCCCCACTTGGTAAAAGTAATGCATAAAGTAAATCATCATAAGTTAAAATTTGTCCGAGCTTTAACCCTGCCACCGAAGCACCCGCTTCTGCTAAGCCAAAAAAGTCGCTACTATTAATTACTACTTTATCATTTAAATTAACATTATCAAGAACTACAAGCGATGTCATAATCTTGGTAAGGGAAGCAATAGCTATTTCTTCTTCACTATTATATTCGTATAAAATTTTATCTTCATCCAAATTATAAAGAATAGCATTTTTACTATCTAACGCCAAATCTATTCCTAAAACAGGACTAATATAAAAACAAAAACAAAATATTAATAATACTACTTTCTTCAAATTAAACACCTAATTTAATTATAATCTATCCCCTTAAAATAATCATTAAAAAATTGGTTATCCCCAACTTTTTAAACTCAAACTTTGAACAGAACTTAAAATCAAAAAATTGAAAAGGAATAAAATAAATGCTATTATATTAAGCACTTTAGCAAATATTCGGGTGGTTTGTAAATATGGATAATAATAAAAGAGAAAATGAGAGAAAAAGACTAGAAAAGCAAAGACTTTTACAGCAAATGGAAAAAGAAATTGAAAGTTTAGAAAAAGAAATAAAACAACAAAAACTTAGAAATTTAAAAATTAATTCCGTAAAAAATTTAAAAATAACCGCTAGAGTACTACAACTTATTGCCCCTTATGTGGTATCTGCTAGCATTGTTACTTGGTTCTTTTTTTCAAATGGGATAATTCCCTTTCATCGTGATAAAAGAGAAATATACTCTCGAGTTATGACCGAATTTGATAATTTAGGTAATATTAGATACGAACAACAATATGCTGATTTTGATGACCAAAACAATGTTTTTAAATTTTATTCACAATGGCAATTACAAGCAGATGGTTTTTATACAAGAACAATAAAAACTTATAATATTGAAGAAAAAACTTATGAAGAATTAAGAGAATTATTTAATAAAGAAAACTTAACATTAGAAGATTTTTTAGGAAAGCCTATTTTAACCATTAAAGAAACTAAAAATAATTTAACAGATGATGAGTTAAATAAAGAACCATTTATGCAAGCAATTATCTATAATGTAGATGAAAATGATTTTATTATTCAAGAAGAATCTTTTGCAGAAGATATGTATTCAACTATAGGATATTTTTTTCTTCTGGGTGGAGTTGAATTTGTATTAAGATTTTTAAGAAGTGAGTTTTCTTCATTTAATTTTCGTAAATATGTTGAAAGAGTAAAAGATAATTATCAACTGGCTGATACACAAGAATTAACTCATAAATTAGAAATTAGACGTGATAATTATAATAGATTGATGAGGTAATATATTATGTCTAAAAAAAATGAGTCTATAAATAATCCTTTGTTCCAATATCTTAAACCCCAAAATAATGATTTATTTTCTTTAATGAGGGGTTATGATTTACAAGAATTACTTTATTATATAGAAAATTATTATTTAGAGTTAAGAAATTGTCTTGGATTTACTAAATATATTACTTTTGGATTAGAGTTAGAATTTGAAAATGCAATGAAAAATCGGATTGAACAAAGATTACGAGAAGTTTCGTTATATAATTCTTGGTCAATTAAAAATGATTGCTCTTTAATTTCTGGGGCGGAAATTAATTCCCCCATTTTAATTGACAATAAGAATAATTGGCATAATTTAAAACAAGTTTGCTCTATTGTTAGTCAAAATGGTATTATTGGTACTTATTCGGGAGGCCATGTTCATATTGGAACCCAAGTTTTAGGCAATAATACTGAATCTTGGTTACGTTTTATTAAAATATGGTCAGTTTATGAAAATATAATATATAGATTTTCTTTTGGCGAGTTTTTAACAGCAAGAGCAAATATTTTAAGATATGCTAAACCAATGACTACCTATTTCTGGGATGATTATCAAAAATTAAAGGAATCATCTTATTTAGAGCTATGGGATATTCTTGAAAGAATATCTCACAGTAGATATCAAGCCGTAAATTTTGATAATGTAGATAATTTTAAAGAAATAGAAGATGGCAATACAATAGAATTTAGATGTCCTAATGGCACATTAAATCCCATAATTTGGCAAAATAATGTTAATACATTTGTTAATTTACTACTTTATTCCACAAGTTCTAGATATAATGATGATATAGTGGAAAGTAGAAGAAAAGAAAATAATAATAGATTTTCTAAGCTAAGTCTGTATGGAGAAATATATTTACAGCAAGCATTAGAATTTAGTGATATGATTTTTACCAATAATTTTGATAAAGTATACTTTTTAAGACAATATCTTAAATCATTTGAAATTGGTACAAAAGAATTAGTAAAGGCAAAAGAATTTACCCAAAATAGAAAAATTTCTTAATAAATGTTATAATTTAAATGTAGAAAAATAGGAGTTATAACTATGAAAATAAACCTAATTAAAAAAGCATTAAAAAACCAAGCTGATAATATATATCATAAAACGCAACTTGATTTTGCCTACAATAACAATGCCCTTGAAGGTTCCTCGATTACACCAGATGAAACCACCAGTATTTATGAAGCAGGAACAATTAAAGCAAGAAGTAATAAGGTTATCGTTTTAAAAGATGCTACTGAAACTAAAAATCATTTTACTTTATTTAAATATATGTTAGATACGCTTGATGATGAGCTTTCTGAGGATATGATTAAAAAATTTCATTTTATTTTAAAAAATGGTACTTTAACTGATAGCGAAAAAGAATGGTTTAATGTCGGTGAATATAAAAAGCTTAAAAATTTTGTTGGCAATGTTAGAACTTCTTCTCCAAGTAATGTTGCCAAAGACATGAAAAATTTGCTTGCTTGGTATCATAAAATAACTAAAAAGACTTTAGAAGATATTATTGAATTTCATGTTAGATTTGAAACTATTCACCCCTTTCAAGATGGAAATGGTCGGGTTGGAAGAATGATTATATTTCGGGAATGTTTAAATAATGATATAATGCCTTTTTATATTGAAGATAGAAACAAAGATTTTTATATCCGCGGTCTTAAAGAATATCAAAACCATGGCGAAAAAGGCTATTTAATAGATACTTGTCTAAATAGTCAGGATAATTATACAAAACTAGTTAAATTCTTTTTAGAAGATTAATTAGTTAAATTATAATCTTTTTATATTTTATAAAATAATCTTAGCCAATAAAAAAGAAACTATTAGCCTTTAAGAGCTAATGTTTCTTTTTTATTAATAGCCTTTCTTTTGATAATATTCAGCTAATTCTTTAAAGCGATTAAAGTGAACTACTTCCCTTTGTCTTAAAAATAATAAGGGAGCAATAACATCAGGGTCAGTAGCTAAGTCTAATAAATTTTCATAAGTTGCCCTAGCTTTTTGTTCGGCAGCCATGTCTTCATAAATATCGGCTAAAGGATCTCCAGTTACAGCAAAATATTTGGCATCCCATTGAACCCCATTAGCATCAACTGGATAAATACCTTTACTATGTTCAGTATAATAACCATCTAAGCCCGCTTCTTTAATTTCGGCAATTGTGGCATCTTTCATTAGTTGATGAACTATTGCCGAAACCATTTCCATATGCCCAAGTTCTTCGGTAGCAATATCGTTTAATAAAGCCTTTCCTTTATCATCGGGCATATTAAATTTTTGAGAAAAATATCGCATTGATGCAGATAATTCTCCATTAGGACCGCCAAATTGAGTAATAATATTTTTAGCCATTTTTAAATCTTTTTTCGTTATACTAACAGGATAAGCTAAATGTTTAGTATATTTAAACATATTTAGCACCTCCCTCATTTTGCCATGGCCATGGTTCTTCAATCCATTTAAACTTTTCTAAAGATTCATTATCAATTAATTCTAATGGTCCAAATTTTTTAACATATTCCATTTCTTTGGTACATAATTTTTCAACTAATTCATGAAACTTTTTTAATATTTCTTTATTTTCCGCATGTAAATCTAAATATAAATTAAGATCATTAATAGCAAAACATAATTCCATAATTTCTAATAATAATTCTTCTCTTTTAGTTTTCGGTATTATTTTACTATAAGTCATATTTTTATATGGTTTATATTCTGATTCATACATATTACCTCTTAAGAAACCTTCTTTAACACTCGTTAAATCTGGACAATTTTGGTTATCTTTAGTAAATATTTCGGGATTGGTATTACCAAAGCTTATAAATCCAAGTGCATCATCAAATAACATTTTTTTAACCTCCTAACATAAAGTATGTACTTTTGTACATGTTGTCTGGGTATAATACCCGTTTTGAAAAAATTTTTAAATAATTAGAAATATTTGATATAATTAATAAAGGTGAAGTGTATGGCAAAAAAGAAAAAATCAAAAGATGCAAAATCATCTTCCTTTGGATATAGTGTAGAATTAACAGGTATTATTTTTATTTTAATTGGGATTATTGGCTTTGGCTTTGGTGTTATTGGTTCCATTATTAAAAAGTTTGCGATGTTTTTAGCTGGAACTTGGTGGATTGTTATTTTAATTGCCCTAATTGTTTTAGGAACATATATGTTAATTAAAAGGAAAATGCCTAATTTTCATAATCAAAAACTAGTTGGTTTATATATCTTATTTTTAGTTTTATTAATTGCTAGTCATTATGAATTTTTAGCTAATCCTAAAGAAATTATTTCCGTTACTTATAATAATTTTATGGAAAGAATTACTTCTATTCCCGATAGTAATGCCATATCTACCACGGGAACAACTTCCATTGTCATTGGTGGGGGTATCATTGGGGCTCTTTTCTTAACTATTTTCTCTACCCTTTTTGCCAAAACAGGAACAACTATTGTTTTAGCTTTATTATTAGTATTAGGAACAATATTATGTTTTGATATTACTTTATCAGATTTAGTTAATAATATTTTTGGGGGTCTAAAAAATACCATTAGTAAAGAGGAAAAAGAAAAAAAGAAACCTAAAGAAGAAAAGGAAAGTAGTCCCGAAGTTGAAGGACCTCTTCCTACTGTTAATGAAATAAAGCCACCAGCTTTAGAAAGTACCCCAAAAGAAGAAAAACCAAAAGTTATTATAACTAGTATGGATGAAATAAAACAAAGACCAGTTATTGAAGAAGCTTTAGAAATGGAAAAACCGGCTTCTTTAAGAGAAAATGAAGAAAATGAAAATGTACCAGTTAGTGATGCTAGTTATCGCTTACCAAAATTTAGTGAGATATTTGCTCCAGTTAAAGCCAAGAAAGTAAATTCAACAGAATTTACGAAAAGTAATAAAGATACATTAGAAAGAGTTTTAAAAGATTTTGGCATTAGTGCTAATGTGGTAGAAATTCATATTGGACCAGCTGTTACCGAATATGAGCTTACTGTTCCCCCAGGGACTAAAGTAAATAAAATCCTGACTTTAAATAAAGAAATTGCTCTTGCCCTAGCGGCGAAAGATGTTATAATTCAAGCTCCAATTCCCGGCAAAAATACCATTGGGGTGGAAATTCCTAACCCAAGTATTAGTAGTGTTACTTTAAGAGAAGTTTTAGAGTCCCCACAAAATTTGAAGAGTGATGGCAAAATTTGTGCGGCCTTAGGTAAAGATATTATGGGCGAAGCAAAAGTTTTTGACTTAACAAAGACCCCTCACCTTTTGGTCGCTGGGTCAACTGGTTCGGGGAAATCAGTTTGTATTAATAGTATAATTGCTTCAATATTAATGCGTTATAAACCAAGTGAAGTTAAATTAGTTTTAGTTGACCCCAAAAAAGTTGAATTAACTAATTATAATGGTATTCCGCATTTATTATGTCCCGTGGTTTGTGATCCCAAAAAAGCTAGTTTAACTTTACAAAAAGTTTGTGTGGAAATGGATAATCGTTTCCAACTATTTAGTGAAAAAGAAGTTAAAAATATTACATCTTATAACGACTGGGTTGAAAAGGAAAATAAAAATAATCATGATATGCCTATCCCCAAAATGCCTTATATTGTGGTTATTATCGATGAACTTGCCGATTTAATGCTTGTTGCTAGCAAAGAAGTTGAAGATTCAATTACCCGTATTACCCAACTAGCTAGAGCAGCTGGCATTCATTTAATTGTTGCTACGCAAAGACCATCTACAGATGTCATTACGGGTTTAATTAAAAATAATATTCCATCACGGATTGCCTTTGCGGTTGCTAGTCAAATCGATTCGCGAACAATTCTCGACCAACCAGGAGCCGAACGCTTACTTGGAAAAGGTGATATGTTATTCTTCCCAATGGGCGAAAGCCATCCAATTCGGATTCAAGGTTGTTTTGTTTCCGACGATGAAATTAAAAATTTAATTGATTTTTGTAAGAATCAAGCCGTGGCTAATTACAGTGAAGAATTTGTTAATGTTAGTCAAAATACATCCAGTGGTGTAGGTAATAGTGAAGTTAGTAGTAATGATGAAGAAGCTTACAATGAAGTTGTCGAATTTGCTATTCAAACTGGTAAAATTAGTACTTCTTTAATTCAACGCCGATTTCGCTTCGGTTATAACCGAGCCGCTCGTATGATTGATTTATTAGAAGAACGAGGAATTGTTGGACCCCAAAATGGATCAAAAGCTCGGGAAGTTTTAGTTAAGCTTCAAGAAAATGATCAGGAATAATTAAAAAATAATTTTAAAATTATAAAAATTATGATAAGATAATGGTAAGAAAGGATATGAAAAAAAATATGGCAAATAACTCCAAAAAAGGAAACAAAAATAACAATAAAGGGAAAGGAAATAAACAAGAAGAAACCCCAATTTTAGAAATTCAAGATCAAAAACCCGAAAAATTAGAAGTAACTATTAATGAACAAACCGAACCAAAAAAAGAAGCAACTGTTCCTCGTAAAGTAGCAATTATTGTCATCGTAGCAGTTATCGCTTTAGTTTTAATTGCCGTTTACATTTACTGGTGGGTTGACACGAAAAAAGAAGAACGGTTAATGAATAGTTATCTTCTATCAAGTGGCACAATTAGTTTAGAAATCAAAAATTTAGATGAAGTAGACCAAATTTTATCAGAAGCTCCAAGTGAATATTTCATACTCATTAATTTTACTGGGGATGAAGATGCTTATAATTTAGAAGAAGGTTTAAAAACCATTATTGATAATTATAAATTAGCTGATTGCTTCTATTATCTAAATATCACTAATCTAAAAGAAGAAGATAATTATTTAGCTCGGTTAAATACGGCCTTTAATACAGACAAAATAACAACTACCCCAATTATTCTTTATTATCAAAATGGTAGTTTAGTTGATACTGTCAAAAGATTAGATAATAATTATATTAATGCTGGCGATTTCCAACATTTACTAGATATTTATGATTATGAACAAGAGTAAAATCTTGTTTTTCTTTTTTCCCAAAATGATATATAATATTTTTACGAGGTGAAAAGAATGTTAAATGTTGTTTTACATGAACCCTTAATTCCCCAAAATACGGGGAATATTATGCGGACTTGTGTGGCATGCGGAGCAAAACTTCATATTATCGAACCTATTGGTTTTAGTCTTGATGCTAAAAGTGTCAAAAGAGCTGGAGTTAATTACCTAGATAAATTAGATTATAAAGTTTATAAAAATTATGAGGAATTTCTTAAAGAAAATACAGGAACATTTTATTATTTAACTAGATATGGTCATAAACCTCATTCTAGTTTTGATTATAGTAATAAAGATGATAATATTTATTTTGTCTTTGGCAAAGAAACCACGGGTATTCCTAAAGATATTTTAAAAGCTAATTTAGAAACCTGTATTCGGATTCCTATGACTAATAATGTTCGAGCTTTAAATTTATCTAATAGTGTGGCTATTGTCTTATATGAAGCTCTAAGACAACAGAATTATCCTAACTTGTATTTTGATGAACCCCATAAAAGTGCAACTGAAATTGAAGATTATTCCATATAAAAAAGTTCCTTAAAAGAACTTTTTTATATGCCATTTTCAATTAGCCAATCTTTATATTCACCTAAGCTTTTAACCCCCAAAATACCAGCTTTTTGTTTGTTATTATCAATAATTATAATGGTTGGGGTTACCCCTTTTTCATCAAGAATATTACCATAGGTATCCGTAATACTTTCATCATTTATATTGGCTGTTTCTTTAATATCTAGTTTTTCAACCAAATCTTGCCAAGCATCACTTTCCCGATTTATCTTGGTAATATCTAAATAATTAGTTATAAAATTTAAATCACTTTGAGCTGTCTTAATATCTGGTAGAAATTCTTGACAAGCTTCACAATTATCTCGACCTATATATAATACATGACTTCTTTCATCATTAAACATTGCTAAAACATCCGTGATTCCTACTTTTTTAAATTCACTAAAATCACTTTGTTTTTTATTACCCGAACAGGCACTAACTAAACTTAAAATACATGCTACTAAAGATATAGCCATCACAATATAAGTTAATATTTGTTGTTTTTTTATTTGTTTAATTATTTTTTCATCTTTCATCTATATCCCCACTTCTCTTAAATTATGGCATAAATTTATAATTTTCGCAATGATATATTACTCAACTGTTACTGATTTAGCTAAATTTCTTGGTTTATCAATATTTTCTCCTCTTAATTTTGCCACTTCATAAGCCAAAAGTTGCAAAGGAATAATTGTAAGCAAAGCTTGAAAGAATTTATTAGTACTCGGTACTACTATTTTTCGGTCATAAAAATCACTCTGAGCATATTTTTTATTTAAACTTTCGGTAGTTATAAATGTTACATCAGCTCCTCGAGCTTTTACTTCTTTAATATTGCTAATGGTTTTTTCGGCAATTGTTTCATCGGTTACGATTGCAATAACTGGGGTTTTATTTTCAATAAGCGAAATTGTTCCGTGCTTAAGTTCTCCCGCCGCATATGCCTCCGCATGAATATAAGAAATTTCTTTTAATTTTAAAGCTCCTTCCCTACTAAGAGCATAATCGATACCCCTTCCTATAAAAAAGACATCATTATTATGATATATTTGCTTAGCAATACTAGCAAATTCATCTTTGCGATTGATTAAACTAGTTATTTCCTGTGGTAATTTTTGCATATCTTCTAATAAATCTTTTTCTTCTTTTGAAGATATATTACCATTAACAAAAGCTTTATTAATAGCAATCAATGCTAACATTAACACTTGCGATAAGTAAGCTTTCGTAGTTGCCACCGATATTTCGGCTCCAGCTTTAGTATATAAAACATTATCAGCTTCCCGAGCTATCGAAGAAGATACGACATTTATAATTCCCAAAGTGGCACTTTTTTCCTTTTTAGCTTTCCGAAGAGCTGCTAAAGTATCCGCAGTTTCACCCGATTGGGAAACTAAGATAGTTAAAGTTGAATCATTTCCAAAATTCTTTTTATATCTATATTCACTGGCTAGTTCAACCTTAACTGGAATATTTGCATACTCTTCTATTAAACTTTTGCCGACCAGTCCCGCATGATAGGCACTCCCACAAGCGACAATATCAATATTATTATATTTGGCTAAATCAGGCATATTATCAATCAATTCTTTTAAATTTTTATTAATAAATTGCTCATAAGTTGCCTTAATAACCATTGGTTCATCATTAATTTCTTTTAACATAAAATGCTCATAACCATTTTTCATAGCCACTTCCCTACTTCCCTCATAAGTAAGAATTTGCTTCTTTATTTCTTTAAAATTATTATCATATACTTTAACATTTAGAGCATTAATAATCGCATATTCATTTTTTTCTAATAATATATATTTATCAGTAAATTGTAAAATGGCGGGAACATCTGATGCAAGATAATTTTCATCTTTACCTAAAGCAATAATTAAGGGACTGTCTTTACGCATCGCATATAAATTTTTTATATCATCGGCAAATATAATAGCCAAAGCATATGAGCCTTCAATCATTTCTTTAACTTTTTGCATCGTTAGCAATTTATCATTAGTTTCCTTATAAATTTTATCCATAAGAGCACAGGCTACTTCGGTATCGGTATCCGTTTTAAATTTATATCCCTCATCTTGTAGAGATTTTTTTAGCTTTTCATAATTTTCAATAATCCCATTATGAACTAGAGTTACTTTACCCACTTGATGAGGATGAGCATTTTTAAGACATGGTTTTCCATGCGTAGCCCATCTCGTATGACCTATTCCCAAATTAGATAAAATTTTTTTATCTAATTTCCTTTCTAAATTGGCAATGTTCCCAACCGATTTAATAATTTTAATCCGTCCTTGATTATTTATCGCAATCCCAGCTGAATCATACCCCCGGTATTCTAAACTTTTTAATCCTTCGATTAAAACTGATAGTGAATTTTGATTTTTTCCCACATAACCCACTATTCCACACATAAAAAATCCTCCTAATCTTGGATTTAATATATATCTTTGTAGTAAGAGAATATTTTACTTTTTAATTATATATTTTACGAGTATCCAAACCCCGTAGTAGCATCCGCCGAAAAATTCGATAACCACTATCCTCGTCAACTTAAAAGTTCAGGCGCTCATTATAATTAACTTAAACTCCCCTCCTAAAGTTAATACTATAACTAATTAAATTATACAAAAAAAATAAATAAAAATCATTAACTTCCATATAAATTTATGTTAATATTTATACATATTAATTAAATAAAGAGGTCATAGTTATGAAGAAAAAAGAAATTACCAAATTTCCCCAAGGCTTTTTCCAATTAAAAAGACCCACAGTAAGTCTTGAAGAAGCTTTAAAAGATGTTATCCCCTTAAAATGGGTTGAAAACATAAAAATATCTTCTTCAAGGAGTGGTCAGATTACTAACAAATAGGTTTAAAAATAAACTTATTTGTTTTTTATATGATATTCTAAGACAATTTTTGACAAGTATAGATTTTTTCTTTAATTAATTTATATTATTTATGATATTATTATATTGTAATAATAAAAAGGAAGTGAGTTTTGTACATGAATAATAATGTACCGACTGTGGATGATACAGTCAATAATGAAAATCAAAATTCTCTTAACAACGGGTTTTCAAGCGGACCAAATGCTGGAGCAAATGGAGGCACTCCTTTAAATGAAGTCCCTACTATGCCTAACCAAGCAAATCAAAATTCTCTTAACAACGGGTTTTCAAGCGAACCAAATGCTGGAGCAAATGGAGGCACTCCTTTAAATGAAGTCCCTACTATGCCTAACCAAGCAGGTCAAAATCCGGCGATAGATGCCAGTTTTCCTGCTACAACCCCACCTAATACAACAACCCTTGGCAATGCTCAAGCAAGCCAAATGCCTAATCAAAATAATGCTCCTAAAAACAAAGGAACCATTAAAATCGCTATTATTGTTATTGCTATTCTTTTAATTGGCGGATTAGCCTTTGGAGTTTATGCGTTGTTCTTTGCTCCTAGCAAAACTGATATGTTAAAAAGTGCTATCAATGATGTTTATGCAGGATTTAGTTCTAGTTTAGAAAAATTGGAAAAGCAAAAAGTAGACATAGATATTTTTAATGATTCCCTTAAATTAGAAGGTGATTTTCAAATTGCTGGTTCTACTTTTGCTAAATTAAAAGATGATAAAATTGATTTTACCCTTGGTCTTGATTATAAAAATAAATTAATGGAAGCCAGTGGTAAACTAAGTGAAAAAAATAAAGATTTACTTGATGGAAAAATTATTTTAAAAAATAATCATTTATATTTAAAAAGTGATAGTCTTTTAAATAATGTTTATGATTTAGGTTCTTATAATTTTGATGACCATGTTGATTTAGGTGATTTAGAAAATGATTTAAATAGTGTTGATTTACCATCAGCTAGTGATATTGATTTTATCGTTAAAGAATTTAAAGATGCTCTTTTAAATTCTTTAGATGAAAAAAACATGAAGCAAGAAAAAGTAGATTTAAGTATTAATAATACTAAAGTTAAAGCCACTAAAATAACTTATACTATTAATAAAGAAACAATGTTAAAGTTAGCTAAAAATTTAGCAACAGAATTAAATTCTAATGATAACTTAAAAGCTAAATTAGTAGATATATTTAAAATTAATAAAGATGATTATCAAGATGCTTTAGATGCTATGCAAGATGAAAAGGCATTTGATAGTTTTGAGGGTGAAGGTGAATTTTCTATCTATGCAACTGGTGTTACTCATCAATTCGCCGGGGCAGAATTAATTGTCAAAGATGGAGGCAAATTAGCCTTTTATAACAGTGGTGATAATGCTTATTTCATCTTTAATGAAGAAGAAAGTAATGAAACATTAGAAATAACCTCCGTAAAGGAAAAAGATATTTATGATGTTCGCATCACTATGACTGAGGATAATAAAGCAATTGAAGTTGCTAAACTTACCATAAGAAAACTTACCAATGAAGAAATTGACCTAGATTATGATTTAAATATTGAAGATACTAAAGCTAGTGGTTCACTTAAATTAACTGGTAAACAAGATAATAAAAATATAACTGGAAAAGTTGAATTTTCAGTAAATTATACTGAGGACAAAGAAAAATATGATGTTAGCTTCACAGCTAATTATAAAGTAACAGCTGGGCAAAAAATAGCTACTGATAATGTATCAACAGCCATATCATCTGAAAATATAACTGATGAAGATATGACTAAAGTTAAGGATAAATTAACAGATTTAGAAAGTTCAAATATATATGACTATTTAAAAGATGATTTTAATTTTACTAGTGAAATTATCGATTCTTTAGATGAAAGTTCTAATTATAGTTCAATTTATGATAATCAAGAATGTTGGGATAATTATTGGGATGCTTTATATAATAAACAAACCTTTGATGGTACTTATGATGAATATTACAAGGCTTATTGTTAAAGAAATAAAGACACTAAAAAACCACTTCGACTTGAAGAGGTTTTTTAGTGTCTTTTATAATAAATCTTCAATATATTTTTTTAATTGTTTAGCATTTTTCCCAAAGATTATTTTCAATTGATTATCAATTTCGACAATCCCTTTAGCTCCCAATTTTTGAATTGAATCTTTATCAGCTTTGGTTACATCCTTAAGGATTACTTTAAATCTAGACATATTACATTCTGCATTAACAATATTATCTTTTCCCCCTAAGTAAGTAATTAGCTTATTAGCTTCAATATTAAAATTACGTTTATTTAATTTAACAATTACTAAGGAGATAATTATTAAAACAATTGCAATAATAATATATTCTATTATTTGTCCCATATTTCTTTCACCATTATAATTATACTATATTTATATAATTTTGAAAACCTTGTAATTAGATATAATGAGAAGGAGCTCTAATAAATAGAGCTCCTTAAACTGCAAATAGACTAATATGTCCCTCGAATAAATTCTTCTCAATGCAGTCAATTACTACTTATAAGGATATATTAACAGTAACTTATTAGAAAATCAAGATAATTTTGTTCGTTAATATTTGATTAAATAGCAAGCACTATTTTTGGTAATATTCATAAATTAATAATGAGAATACATGAAAGGGTGAAATTATGAATAATACAAATAACACAAATAATTCAAATAACAATCAAGGAAATTGCATTAATGAAATTTTGTGTGTCATTTTAGTTTTACAAGAAAATGCATGTCCAGATAATTGTTTACAAACTTGTGATCGTCCAGTTCTCGGTGGAGGAGCAAATTGTTTAATTTGTAATACTCGTCCAGTTATGCTTTATACTTGTTGTGGTAATGGTGTCCCATGGAGTGTGACTACCACCAAAGATTCCACAGAAAGTTGTGCGGGCGAAGGAACTACCGGAACATGTTCATCAGTATTTAGAGTTGAAAAAATTGAGGGTAATTGTTGTACATTCCGAGTTTTAGCTGAAAATGATGATCCAACAAGTATATATCCATATGTTGCGACCAATGTCTTTTTCACAATGGATTGTAGTTGTTTATGTAGTATAAGATGTTTATCAGATACATACGTTGATTGTGTTTGTTAAAAAAGTTGGGAGCTCCCCAATTTTTTTATTAACTAAAAAATAAAGAAGCTTAAAGCTTCCATTCATATTTTTTCAATATCCATAATATCAGTAATTTTAATAAGTTTACCATCTAAAGTTAATAAATTTAAATTAGTTTTTCCTACTATCTCTCTTATTTCTTCATGATCTTTATAAATTATTTTCACTTTGCTTTTATATACATGATTAGGGGATGCAAATATTTCATTTATCTTTTTGGTTATATTAACAGGTTTATCATTTCTAATTTCATTATCTCGATACATAGTTTGAACATTATTTATTTCTTTATCAATAGGATTAGCAAATACTTTAGGTAATAAATCCATATAGCCACCTCAATATAAACTATGATAAAAAACTAATTTTGATACATACTATAAATATGAAAACAAATAAAAAACAAATATTTATTTTATTTATCCCTTTACTAATTATTATGTTAATTAGTTTTTTAAACATGTATAATGCTCCCTTGTTAGATAAAACTTATGAATATAATTTAGTTAAACAAATTATTTGGTATATAGTTGGTTTTATTATTCTTTTTATCTTAACCAAAATTAATTTAAAAAATATATTTAATTATTCTTTATACTTTTATATTTTTACCTGTTTATTACTATTATTAGTCTTATTTATTGGGACTAACATTAATGGAGCTAGAGCTTGGTTTACTTTTAAGTTCTTTTCTTTTCAGCCTAGTGAACTAATGAAATTAAGTTTAGCTTTATATTTAACTAACATAGCTTATAATACCAAAATAACTAATTTAAAAGAGGAATTTTATTTAATTATTAAATTCTTAATAATAACTTTAATTCCTTCTATTTTAGTATTTTTAGAACCAGATACAGGAGCTATTATATTTTATTTAGTTATTAGTTTAAGTATTTTATTTATAAAACATATCCATAAGTTTTGGTTCTTTATTTTATTATTTTTAATAATGGTTATCCTTTTAATATTTATATTATTTTATAAATATAATCCTGATTTTTTAATTAAAGTTATTGGTACTTCATTTTTTTATCGAATCGAAAGACTTATAACCTTCCAAAATGCTAGTAGTTATCAATTAGAAAATGCATTAATTGCCATTGGTTCTGCCTCATTGTGGGGGGTTGGATTAAAGAAAAGTAGTCTTTATATTCCAGAGGCACCCACTGACTTTATATTTGCTTTTACAATCAGTAATTATGGAATAATAACGGGTCTTATAGTTTTATTAAGTTATTTTATAATCGATATATATTTAATAAATACTTATTTTAAGATAAAGAATAAAAAAATAAAATTATTTCTCTTTAGTTTTCTAAGTGTCTTTATCTTTCAACAAGTTATTAATTTAAGTATGAATTTAGGTCTTATCCCTATTATTGGTATTCCTCTTCCCTTTTTAAGTTATGGAGGTTCAACAATTATTATTTATTTTATTTTTCTTGGTATAATTTTAAATTTTGTTAAGAAAGATAAAAAACAAATATTTACATGAATGTTTAGTATTTAGTAAAAAAACAAGCATCACTCCCTTTGGTAAGGAAAAATGAGCTTGTTTTCATTTTGATTGATATTTGAACGAAATTTTAGTTTAAATTTGCCTTACCTACGGACAGTTTTTTACAAAAAATAAAATAGATATAACATACCTGCTATATCTATTTGCTCTCTAAATTTGATTAAACAACCTTTTTTTGCTATTATTAAATTAACAATAAAAAATAAAGCGAGGTTGTTTAATGAATACATTATATAATAATGAAACACAAATTAAAAGTAGTTTTGATAAATTTTTACAAAAATCTTAATTCTAATAGTAAATACAATTTTTATAACTTGAGTTGTATTTACTTTCAGAAATAGGATTGTATTTACTATTAGAATTATGATAATTATAAAATAAAGAATGATAATATTTTACTATTTGCATTTACTTTGAGAATATATAAAATTAATAATTAAAATTCTTTGATTCTTTCTTATAAGAAAGAATGCCTAACCGGCGAGGTTATTCCTTAACCTTTCTCGGCTTCTTTGCTTACTTTCTTTTACGGAAAAGAAAGTAAGGCCTATTCGGCGAGGATTATAATTTTCTCCCTTAAAAATAACTAATTTAAAATTGTATTTACTCTTAGAATTTATTAAAATAGTTAAAAAAATCGGCTTATAAATCTTGCCAATTTTTAATTGTATTTACTTTTAGACTTTATTTTCTTAATTTGTCAGTTGCATTTACTTTTAGAATTCACCAATTTTTACAAAAAATTCCTAATATGAGAAAAACTCAACTTAATTTTCTTCCATCATTAATGTATGGCATGATTGATGCTGAATCCTGTGCTTCTTCTGATATCGCCAAATGTTTAAATGAAGAAAAAAAATGGGCTCAGTATGAGTCTATTGTTAAGCGTATTAATCGCTTTTGGAATAATAAACATTTTAATGGTAAGGAATTTTTCAACAAAGCAATTAGTTCAGTTATTGACCAATATAAACTTAAACATTCTGATAATAAAATACATATCTCCTTTGATCATATGTTTTCTCATGACAATTATACTGTTTTAATGTTTACTTTAAGAGTTGGTACTCAAGGTATTCCAATTTATTTTGAGTGTTTTAAAGGAAGTAACAATAATGATACTTTTGAATTTGAATCTATAAAAAAAGGCATTGATGCTGTCGATGAATTATTTAAAGATAAAGGCTTCAAGCTTATTTTCTTAGCTGATAGATGGTTTGATTCTACCCAAATTTTTGATTATATTGATAAGTTAGGTCATACTTATTGTATTAGATTAAAAGGTAATATTGTTGCTTATAAAGATAATAAAAAAATTATAGTAAAAAAACTTAAACATCGTAAATATCATGCTGTTGTTCATAATGATGTTTATATTACTCATAAACGCTTTAAAACTAATATTGTTTACTCTAGTTCCATTGATACTTCTACCCCTTGGATTATTGCTACTAATGATGATGTTTTACATGCTGTTCAAAATTATAGCCATAGATTTGGTTCCATTGAATCTGTTTTTAAAAATCAAAAATCCAATGGATTTAATCTAAATAAAATCTCTAATATGAGCCTTCGTACTTTCACTAACATGTATTCTGTTTTATGTATATGTGTGGTTTATCTTACTATTCTTGGCACTGATTTTTCTAAAAATTCTAAATGCTATAAAGATGTTTGTATTAATACTCATAAAAACTACAATATCAATGGGAAAAAAGTAAAAAGAAGAATTATGTCTTTATTTAATACTGGTCTTACTCTATTTAAAATCGCTCATAATTCTTTAAAATATATTCGCTTACCGTTTAGTTTTAAGCTGTACGACATTTAAGGTTACCAAGAATTTATAAAAGAACAGGCAACACTTTTTTGCGTGGAAAAATTTGCCTGTTTTCATGTTACTGTAAAAATTTTTATTTTTGTATTCCCTTAAGTCACATTTTGATTGACATTGGGACGAACTTTTTAGCCTAAAATTTGCCGTATTTTCTAGGCTAAATCAAAACTGTCCGTAGGTAAGGTAAACCCTTATACGACAATACGGAATGGATGGTCAACATCACCTAGTGAATCATCAACTTTAATTTTTACATCTGTGTTAAGATAAAAGGACGGGCGAATCCCGATCGCAATGTCGTTGACGCCGTAGTAGTTAACCACATACCCGTCGTTGTAGACAAGGAACGCATAGTTGGAATCGCTGGAGTTGCGCGATATTGTCCATTCATAAACATTATTATATAACCAGTTATTTGCTCGGTTACTATTACCATTATTATCATAATTATCTAAAGTTGATATCCAATTTTTTTGTTCACTGGCAAATCCATAGTCCGAAGTATACATCAAACCGATTTGAGCCGATACTGTTGGATTTGAAGCTATCTCGGCATCATACATTACTTTTGGTGTTACTTGATGTGAGTTATGTCCTCCGACATGCCACGTTGTTGTTGCTATTTTATTTGTCCACGTTGTACCTAGAAAATTTAAGTAACCACTCTCTCCATTATTTAACGCTTGATATAATGTGCTACTTTCCCATGTATTATCAGCTGTTTTATTCCAGTAAAACCCATCACTTGGAGCTACTTTTACTCTTTTCAAAGTATCGTAACTTCCTGTACTTGGCTTACCATCACTATCTATTCCTAATTCAGCACTGGTTATGTATTCCGACTTGATTAATTTTATTTGGTTGCCAAATACACCAATTATTCGATATAAATTAGTATCAGGACAAGTATCTCCACCATTGTTATAATCTTCACTACCATTTCCAAAACAAACAAAGTTATATGGATTATTTCCTGAATAACGATAACTATTATCACCAGCACTATTTTCTAAATCAGTTGTATGTTGTAATAAAGCTTCTGTTCCTTCTCCTACTTTTGTACCAACTTTACTTATAACAAAATCGGTTAAATTTTGCTCTTTTGGTAATTCGCTTGTTTTCACTTCTATTGTTTTAATATTCGAAAATACTCCCTCAGCATTTTTAGCTTGAATAATTATAGTATAAGTAGTACTATCCTTTAACCCTGTTATTGTATTTGTTGTATTATTAAACTCTGTCCATTCTCCTCCTACAATTTTAGCTCGATATTCTAATGTATCATCTTGATAAGTTAAGGTTATTTTAGATGCAGTTGCACTTGTTGTTACCTCACCAACTTCTGGTAATACTCCATCCTTAGCTGTAACTACTGTTTCATAAATATTACTTTTATATCCTTGTTCATCGGTAGTATAAGTATATATTTTATAATTTTGATTTTCTTCTATTTCTTCACTAAAAGTATGCGTGTTACTTGTTTCTTCTATATATTCTTTTCCTAAAGCATTAGCTATACTTGATAACTTTATAGTTTCAGGACTTTCGCTTGTTTTTTCAATGGCAAAATAATAATTAGCTATTTTACTTGTTCCAGTTGTTATATCAGCAACAGCTTCAATACTATTTGTTGTAGCTGTAGTTTTAAGAGTATTTACTTCACTTAATTTAAAATCTTCATCAGTTGTAATATAAATACTTCCTTCAAAAGTTTTGCCAGTATTATTATTTTGGTCTTGGTCTAAATTAACTAATGTGGCTTCCACTTGCCATGTTTGTTCCGTACCCTCAGCTTCATTAGCATCTATTTCATAATCACTAACTATTTTATAAACTTGATTACTACTTGTTGTTATATCATATCCCTTATAAGAAGCATTTTCTTTATCAGTTACATCTTCATAATATTTTAATCCTTCAACTGTTTCCGTATATTCTTCACTATTAGGATTAGTTATTTTTAAAAGTAATTCAGGTGAACTATTATCCTTGGTATAAACTAAATCATTATTTTCTACTACTAAAAAGATATTATATGTTTCATGAGCACTATTTGTATTATTGTTAGGAATTAATTTAGCTTTAACTGAGGCTGACTGGGTTATACTTTGATTACTTTTGCCAAAATTATCTTGATTAGCAACAATAGTGATATCTCCCTCTTCATTATTAAAGGTAAGTGAGTCCGTTGTTCCAGCTCCGACTTCAATGTTAGCACTACCTCCAGCTCCCCTTTGGGCAGCAAAGTAAGCATAAGTCGCTCCAATCACTGTTATGAGGAGTAATAATAAAGCTATAATTGCTACCTTTTTATTTTTTATATTATCACTTTTTTTCATAACAGGAATCCCTACTTTCCCCCTTATTATATATATATATATATATTAGTCAAGTTAAAATTTTTGAAAAACATCAATAAATTCAGGGTTTATTGAACTTTTAAATCACATAAATTCCTTAAAAAATAGGTGCGTTAGTAACACGTTAGTAACACTTTACACTTTACATAATTTATTACTTTAATCACTTAAATTTTTACATAAAAAACCTAGGCTATTATTTCAAGCCTAGGTTATTTTATTCTTTAATCTACTTAAAATTGAGATGCCCTAAAGTGAGGCGATGTCCTATGAGATTTATGGAATACTTAGTTATTCTCGTACCAAGACATTAAAAAATGAGCACCAAGTATCTCTTTTTTAGTCAGATAAAGAATTAGAACAAAGAAAATTATTTTTCATGTTCGATACTATTATATATTACTTATTAATAAAAATTCAATATTAAAAAAAGGAGCAATACTTAACTCCTTAATCTATTTTAGTAATATCTTGGATAGGGAACATAATAACTATAAGAATTATTATAAAATGGTGCTCCTGGATAATAATTTGGGCGACCATAGTTATTATTTGGAGCAACATTATAAATTGGGCGTGGTCTAGTTAAACCAACCGCCGCACCTCCCACTAAAGCTCCAGTTAAAAAGGGAAAGAAAAATTGGCGATCTTCACCTTGAACTGGATAATATACTGGTTGGTATGGTCTTATTCTTGGATTCATAAAAAAGACTCCTTTCTTTTTTATGTTATGTAAAGAGTCTTTTTATAATTAAGGAGATAGCCTAATTTTCCCAAATACCTAAATAATAATTCTTTTTACCTTTTTTAATTAATAAAACTTTATCTTCAATAGCATCTTGTTTAGTAATCATTTTATCAAGATTAGTTTCTTTTTCATTATTAATACTAATAGCATTGCCACTTACCATTTCCCGAGCTTCTCTTTTACTTTGACATATTTTATTTTCCACTAAAAAGTCAATAATATTAGCTTCTTTAGAGATTGTAAAATTAGGAATACTTTTTAAATTAGTAATAATTTCTTCGGCTTTAAGTTCTTTGATACTTTGGGAAAATAATGATTCACTAATCTTTTTAGCATGAACATATTCATCATGACCATGTAAATCAGTAATTATTTCCTCCGCTAATCTTTTGTGAGCTTCTCTTAATTCCGGTTGATTCTTAACCTTTTTTTCATAACTAGCAATTTCTTCTTTATCTAAAAAGGTTAATTTCTTTAAATAATCAATAATCATACTATCTTCCAAATTAAGAATATATTGATATAATTCATAACTAGAAGTTTTATTAATATCTAACCATAAAGCATTACCTTCGGTTTTGCCAAACTTTTTGCCATTACTATCGGTTATTAAAGGCATAACCATCCCAAAAGCTTTCTTCCCTGTTACTTTTCTAATTAATTCAATCCCCGAGGTAATATTCCCCCATTGATCAGATCCTGCCACTTGTAAAAGGCAATCACGGGTTTGAAATAAATGAAGAAAGTCTAAAGCTTGTAAAATCATATAAGAAAATTCCGCATAAGTAATGCCTACTTCTAAACGACTTTTAACTTTATCTTTAGCTAACATATAATTGATATTAAAATGTTTACCATAATCTCTTAAAAAATCTATTACATTAATATCCTTAGTCCAATCATAATTATTAACTACTTCGAAGCCAAATATTTTTTCGGCTTGCTTTTTTAAGCCAATGAAATTTTTTTCCACTTCTTCTTTACTAATCATTGGTCTTTCACTGGTGGGTTTAGGATCACCTATTAAACCAGTAGCCCCTCCCACCAGTAAAATAGGATGATGACCATATTTAGCTAACCTTTTAGAAATTAAGAATGATGAGTAATGCCCAATATGCATTGAATCGGCAGTAGGATCTGTGCCTATATAAAATGTAAGTCCCCCTTCATTTAATTTCGTAATTAATTCAGGATCACTAATATCTTGAATTAACCCTCGCCATTTTAAATCTTCATATAATGTCATATTTTTCCTCCTCAAAAATAAAAAGGATAATACCCAAGGAGTGCAAATTAGCACGGTACCATCCTTTTTTTATCTTTTTATTTTAACGCAATTTTGCGATTCAACTCCAGAGTTGTAAGTTCCTTCCTCATTGAATAACTTAATTATATAAAACTTTCTTTTTTAAATCAAGCTATTTTAAATGGTTTTAACACACTTCCATCAGTTCCTGTGGTATTTAATTGTACGGTATCATTTAAATAAAATACGGGACGAACCCCAAGAGTATACATCAAATGCCCAGTATTAATGGGGAATATACTACCACTGTAATTAATAGAATAAGCATGAACTGTCCCTGCTCCATCAGTATTAGTATATGGAGTTATTGTCCATTCATAAACAGCATTATATAGCCAATTATTTTCCCAGTTAGAACAACCAGTATTATTATATTCAGAAAGTTTTTTTGACCAAATTTCTGGAATGGTTGCATAAGCATAATCACTTACATACATAAGCCCCACATTAGCTGTAACTGTTTTAGTCGTTAAACTTTCGGCATCATACATGGCTTTGGGCGTTATTTCATATTCAGTATGTCCTCCAACATTCCAATTGACATTGGCAATTTTACTTTGCCAATCAGCACCTAGTTTACTCCAGTAACCATCATCACCATTTAACTTTTTATATAGTTCACTTTCTTCCCAATTATTACTATTAGTATTTATAACTCCTGACCAAGCAAAGCCATTTAAATTAAGTACATCCCCCTTTACTCTTTTTAACCCCTCATTTTCTTTTCTAGAATCAGGTTTACCTTGATCAGCTATTCCTAATTCATCACCCGTAAGATATTCGGATTTTATTAATTTAACTTGATTACCAAATAAACCAATTATCCGATATAAATTGGTATCAGGACAAGTGGCATCTTTACCCTGATTATAGTTTTCACTACCTTCACCAAAACAAACAAAATTATTAGGATTACTTCCCGCATAACGATAACTTCCATCTTGAGCACTATTATCAAGTTCTGCTGTATGATGATATAAATTAGTTTTGGTAGATGCATAATTATTTAATTTTTCAAGACAAGTATTAAGATTTCCGCCTGTTTCACAAACATCAGCTAAAGTATAACTATCACTTATTTTGACATTAAAGGAATTTAGTAATTCAGGATTATTTTCATAAGTAACTTTGGTTTCAATTTCATACTTTTTATCAGGTTCTAAACTTTCAAAAGTATAACTATAAACTGGACTGGTTTCTAAATCTAAACCTTGAATAGGTTCTAACGCTCCTTGATGCCATTCAGCATCCCCTTCGATTTGAAAAGCAACACTATTAATATTACCTACATAATCATTTATGGTTGCCATGACTTTTAAGCCAGTATCCCCAACTTCATTGGTTGTTAAATCAACATCAGGGATAGTAGTATGACTAACTATTGCTTGAGCTTTAAAAGTCTTCCCCGTATTTACTTGTTGATCTTGATCTAAATTAACTAAAATAACTTTAATTTTCCATGTATGATCAGTTTTACCATTTTTTTCTGGTTCCATTTCATTAGGATTAGCACTAATCGGATGCATCTTTTTTATAGCCACTAAACCACTTGTCGTAGTAATATCAAAACCTTTAATTTGGGAACCATCTTCTTCCGTACTTTCAATAGTAACGGGGGTTAAACCATCGATACTTTCTACTTCATTGCCATCAGGATCAATTACTTGTAAAACTAATTCGGGTGTGCCAGAACTCGTATAAACAAAAGGATTTTTTTCAATATTTAAATAAACATAATATTGTTCAGTTGCCGTATTATTAGTATTATTAGCCACCAAATGAGCTCTTACTTCGGTTTCGCCATCTCTATTACCTTTGCCCTTGGCAAAGTTATCGCTGTTAGCATCAATGGTTATGGCATCACCATTATCAAAGGTAAGAGAATCCGTGGTACCCGCTTCCACATTAATTTCCGCACTTCCCCCACTACCTCTTTGAGCCGTGAAATAAGCATAAGTCGCACTTATAACGGTTATTAGTAATAGTAACAAAACAATAATACTAGTTTTTTGATTTTTAGTCATTTTCTTTTCTTTATTCTCTTTCATTATTTATTTATCCTACTTTCCATATTCATTATATCTATATAGATATAATATTTGCAATAAGCAAATATTAGGTTTACAAAAAATTTACCATTAAAAAAAGCCAAAACTTTGACTTTTATTTTTCTTCTTTAGGGAATAAAAACTTCCGACAATTGTAATAATATTGACAACCAGATACAATGGAAAGAACTGTTGCTGCGATTAAAAATAAATCAGCAATCGGTAAATTAATTAATTCAAATGGTAAGTTATAAAATAATACTAAAGTTAAACCAATAAGCATACATATAGTCTTTAATTTTCCAAGAATACTAGCTCCCACAACTTTGCCTTTATTCCCCGAAATCATTTTACAAGAATCTACGATAATATCTCTAGTAATAATAACTACGGGAATAACAACCGAAATAATTCTTTCATAAGCAAGGACTATTAATAACCCATTAACTAAAATTTTATCCGCAATAGCATCAGCAACTTTCCCAAAATCAGTTACTAAATTATATTTTCGAGCAATCTTTCCATCGACACAATCAGAAACTGAGGCAATTAAAAATAAGATACCAACAATTATATATTTTAAATCAATTACTATATCATTAATTAGATAAGTAGGCCAAGTTACTCCTAAAGCATACCAAGGAATTAATAAGATAACTAATATTATTATTGATATTATAATTCTACCTATTGTAATTTTATTTGGCAAATTCATTTTTACTACCTCCGATAACTTATAGATGTGGTAACTATTTGATCAATTGTAACTTGTTTAACTGACCAAACAATCACTAAAACTAGCATTAAAAATATAAGAATATAAATCATTACATAAATAAAACTATTATGTTTTTTACTAGCCTTGGTATAAGGGGATGCCACTTTAGTTGTCTTATCTTCTTTTATTTTTATTTCAATGGTTTTTTCAATTTCTTTAATTGGAATCTTTGATGTATATTCAAACATATATTCATTAAATTCATCAATAATCTTTCCCACATCTAAACCTAAATATTTAGCATAAGCCGAGATATATTCTTTTAATTCATATATATCTTTAAAAGCTCCCGCTTTTCCCTCTTCAATATTCGTTATTATTTCCGCTTTAACACCTAAATCTTTACTAGCTTCTTCAATGCTAACCCCAGCTTTTTCTCGCGATGACTGTAATATCTCACCAATCTCGTTCAAAATTTTTCACTTCCTTTAAAATAAATAATTTCTCATAAGCCATGTTCTGTCCTTAACAAGTAAGGGGCAAATATTTATCTTCGCAAAATTGCGACCTAAGTCTAGTTTTTATTCCTATCCTTAAGCTCCCCGACCATAATTTGGGTTTCTCGCTCGTGGGGTTTACCACGTTCCACTATTTAGGTTTCCCTAAATACTCGTCTCTTTGGCACTTTTATATCTACTAAAACCCTTTAAGGTTTCCTCGAAGCCGTTAGTTAAAACTACCCTAAGTTATTTTTTCCTTAGGCACGAACACTACTATCAATTGCAGATAGTGCGAGCATGGACTTTCCTCTACATATTAATTTATGCAGCATTTGCCTCGAAATTATTCATTATTACTTCCGTAAACTGTTCTTTCTAGGTTACTTATCCTCTTTAACAAATCAACATTATTTTGAGTCCGTGATGGAACTTCTTTAGGAGCTGTCGCTATTTCCCCTTGAAGTCTTCTAACTTCTTGTTTAAGTTTCATATTTTCATCACTTACTCTTTGTAAATCTGATTCTAATTTTTTGATGATATTATCAAATTCTGTATAATCACTAATAACCATATCCAAAAACTTATCTACCTCTTGAGGTCGATACCCCCGCGCATCAATTTTAAAATCTTGATCAAAAATTGTTTGCGCTGTTAAATATAATCTGTCATTATACAAAAATATCACCTTCTAACAAGATAAATTATATCGTATTCTTTCCTTACTTGTCAACATACCCCAAACCCTCATCAAGTAAAATAAAGGATATATATGCCAAAATAATACCTTAAATTTTCTTTTCTTCCTCTTCTTTTTCATAACTAAATAAATTTAATTCAGCTCTATTTATTTTTTCTAACATTTCATTTAAAAAATATTCTATTTTCATATTATCACCAAATCTATCATATAATTATTTTTTTAATTATGCTTATTTTTCGACAAAATTCTCCATATTTTTACTTTACTGTAAATTGACAATTCAAATTACTTTCCCAAGTATATTTTTTATAATCAAATAAAATTATGATATAATTAATATGGTGAGTGGTTTGCAATATCCTAATAATATCCAAAAAAATTATAGTAAAAATGTTAGTTATAGCAATCGCGGAATGGACTTAGAAAAAATAATTGAAGAAGCTAATATTTATTATCGGGAAAATGATATTGCTTATATTTTTAAAAAGCCCACGCCGATTGGGATTGTTAAAGTAGTTTATAATAATAAGGAAAGAAGAATCAAAGATGCCTTTTATAAAACTCCTTCAACTTTAGACTTTAATGGTTTATATAAAGGTAAATATATTGAATTTGATGCCAAAGAAACCACTAATAAAACTTCTTTTCCTTTAAGTAATATTCATGAGCATCAAATAAAACATATAATTAATATTAATAACCATGGCGGAATAGTCTTTTTAATTATTTCTATTAATAGTGAATATTATTTATTACCAGGACAAATATTAATTGATTTTCTAAATAGAGAAACAAGAAAAAGTATTCCCTATTTATTTATAAAAGAAAATGGTTATATTTTAAAATATAATTATCTAAAAGGGTTAGATTATATAAATGTTGTTGATAAATTAATTGGAGGAAGTTATGAAAAAAATGCGAATTAGAAAAAATGAAAAAAAAGAAGCTAAACCAAAAAGACGAAAAGGAAAAATCTTTTCTATATTTTTATCATTATGTTTAATTGGGGGTATTGCCGTTGTTTCCCTCATTTTAGTTTTTGCCCTTTATGTTATTATAACATCTCCTGATTTTGATAAAGATAAATTATATTCCAAAGAAGCTTCGGTTATATATTATGCGGATGGAACAGAGTTAACCAGAATTGGGAATGAAAACCGAGTTTTAGTTACTTATGATCAACTTCCCCAAGTGTTAGTTGATGCGATTATAGCTACCGAAGACTCCCGTTTCTTTCAACACAGTGGTCTTGATATTGCTCGTTTTTCCAAAGCAACCATTGGGCAATTGTTAGGTCGCCCTGGAGCTGGGGGTGCTTCCACGATTACCATGCAAGTGGTTAAAAAAGTTTATACTAATAGTGAAGACGAAGGGCTTCCCGGATTAATTCGGAAAGCGACCGATATCTATATGTCCGTCTTTAAAATTGAAAGTAATTATACCAAAGAAGAAATTCTTGAGTTTTATGTTAATACTATGTGGTTTGCCCATGATGGTAATTTAAATTACACTGGCATAGCTGGGGTTGAACAAGGCTGCCAATATTACTTTGGTAAATCTGTTTCCGACATCACTTTAGCTGAGGCCTCAATTATCGCCGGAATGTTCCAAAACCAAAGATTATATAATCCATATAAAAATCCTGTGGGGGTTCGCAACCGTCAAACTAAAGTTTTAACTTACATGGTAAACCATGGTTATATTACGGAACAAGAAAAAGAAGATGTCTTAAAAATTCCAATTGAATCATTAGTAAGAGATCGTTCTAATGATGGAGATAGTTCAGTTAATCAAGCGGTTATTGACTATGTCCTTAATGAAGTTAGAGATAACACGGGTTTAGAACCATTTGATACCCCATTAAAAATACATACCACTATTGTTCCTAATACCCAAAATGTTTTAAATCAATTAGAAAAAAATGAATTATTTGAATTTCCTAATGATGTCATGCAAGAAGGTGTCGTTGTAACCAGTGTTAAAGATGGTTCAGTTATTGCTTTATCAGGGGGAAGAAATTATTTAGCTAAAGGTATTAACCGGGCTACTGATGTCAAAAGACAACCAGGGTCAACTGCCAAAATCTTATTTGATTATGGTCCAGCTATTGAATATTTAAATTATTCGCCATCGACAATGTTATTAGATGAACCTACAACTTATTCTAATGGCACCCCAATTAAAAACTCGGATGGCAAATACATGGGCGAAATTAACTTACGAACCGCTTTAGTTAATTCAAGAAATATCCCAGCTCTTCGTACCTTTAAAGCGGTATATGCTAAAGATCCTAATTTAATTGTTAATTTTGTTCATTCCCTTGGCATAGATTATGGTAAAGATTTATTTGAATCAGCTTCAATCGGAGGCTTTACCGGAGTTACTCCCCTTCAAATGAGTGCCGCTTATGGAGCATTTGCTCGAGGTGGTTACTACATTAAGCCTTATGTCTATACCCAAATTGAAGTAGTTGAAACTGGGGAAGTTATTAATTACAAATATGAACAAACTCGAGTTATGAGTGCGGAAACAGCTTACATGATTACTGATGTTTTAATTAGTGCCACCGAAGCTGGGGTTGGTGGTTGTAAAATAAGTGGTACCGACATTGCTTCCAAAGGGGGAACAAGTACCATTGATAGTGCATCAGCTCAATCAATTGGTGTACCAACTTACACCACCATGGATGCTTGGAATATTACTTACGATCCTGAATATATAATTGCTCAGTGGATTGGTTATGATATTACAACTAAAGATTATTACTTAACTAGTAAAGTTGGTAATAATGTCCGTAATGCGGTCATGAAAGCTATTGGTTCCCGAATTTATTCTCAAAATGTTCAATTTGATAAACCAGAAGATGTTGTTCGAGTTGAAGTTGAAATTGGTACTTTCCCATCTCAATTAGCTAGTGAATTTACGCCAACTAACTTACGCCGCTACGAATCATTTAAAGCTGGTACAGAACCAACGGAAGTATCAACTAGATTCTCTCAACTAGATGCTCCTACAAATGGCAACTATACTTTCAGTGGTAGTCAATTAACCTTGACTTGGGATGGCATCCCTACTCCAGATGCTATTAATAATACTTATCTTCAAAATTTCTTTAATGAAAACTATCAAGAATATGCAAGTAAATATTATGAACAACGTGTTAATTACAATCACTCTTATGTGGGAACATTAGGTTATAACATTTATCAAAAAGATGCCGCCGGCAATCTAACCTACTTAGGTCGGACTGAGGGCACCAGTTATACAATTTCCAATGTTCCAAGTGGGGGAGCTACCTATGTTATCAAATCAGTTTACTCAATCTTTACAGCGAACATGAGTAATGGCTTAGAAATAAGTGTTAAAGCTATTGATAATAATGTCGATGATATGCTTGATAATAATGATGATAATACCCAAGATGATGATAACAACACCGAGCTACCAGATGAAAATGTTGATACAGGTTTAGACTAAAAGATGACAAGGAAATCCCTTGTCATCTTTTTCTAAAAATTTACGCTTGCAAAATCATCAATAATACGTTATTATATTAAGCGTTCCTTTAGGAATTATAGGAAACAGTAAGAAATTTATTATCTTTTCCTACCTTTCAAGACTATTATTCAAAAATTATCTTAATATAATTATTATATCTTTATTTATAAAAGTTAACTAATCTCCTTTCATGACTGATAAATATATATAAAAATAGTCTTTAAAATAAATTATTAAATTTCTTACTATTTTAAAAACAAAAAAACTATCAATTCATCCCTTTTGATAGTTTTTTTATTATGTTAAAAGAAGAATATCTCCCTTCTTGCCTAACATTATTATATACAACTTATTAATAAAGATTCAATATTATAATTTATATTAAAACAGGCAACACTTTTTTGCGTGGAAAAATTTGCCTGTTTTAAGTTTCCGTAAAAATTTTTATTTTCGTAGTTACAGTTCAGTCAAGAGATAGATGAATAAATCTATCTTTTCCTTTAATTATATAACTTTTTTAAGAAAAATTTTA
>CANQCI010000009.1 GCA_947589675.1 uncultured Bacilli bacterium
CAAAGTTAATGAAATTGCTATTCTCAAAGTAAATGAAATTGGTTACATGAAAGTTTCATTTACTCTGAGAACTCACAAAATATAATATAAAATTCAGTTAACGCTAGTAATAATATTTTTTGTGTGATACAATACTAATAGAGATTGATATTTTATATATCAAATCGTTATGAGTGAAAGTTGTAAATATCTTCCACAATCGCTCCATGTTGAATTTTATCCCGTATTTACGGGATTTTTTATTTGTGTTTTATTATGTACGTAGCATTTTATGAATAACAAATGTATTAATTTGGGATTAAGAACTAGAACTAAAATTAAAAAAGAAACTGTTAAGAAATTAATTATTTAATTTTCCAACAGTCCTTTTATATTACTTTTTTTCATTATTCATAGTTTTCTATTTTACAAAAATTCTGAAATAATCTCTTTTAAATAATTGTTATTAAGCCAAAAACATTGCTTTGTAAATTCCGTAGCTCCAGTTATTTTATCTTTAACTGGAAGAGTAATTGTATCTTTAGAATCCCTACCATGAGGTCTAACATGACAGATTCCATTATCACTCATTCCAGGAAAATTAGTAATTCTTCTCCCTCTTTCATCAACATAATTTACAATATTACCTGTTCTAATAATATCTTGCGTCTTTTCATACATTGATTTAACTTTTGATTCTATAATAAGTTCAGGCATATTCCATAACTTAATTCCCTTAAATACATATTCCTTATTCGCTTTTTTAAATATAAAAAACATATACTTAGTGGTTTCCAATTCTTCTTTTAAATCGGAATCTTCAAAATCAGTGTTCATTATTTCCGCAAACTTAAAATATGGAAATGACATTGATTCTACAATTCTTCCGTTTGACTCTACTCTAATAGTCTTTGGTATGATATTTGCCTTTGTAAATTCATCTGTATCTTTAAGTCTTGATTTAACATTAAACATTCGACTTATAATCATGCTAAAAACATTTTTAGCTTTTGAATCTATATTTAATTCTTTCATTAATTCCGATTGAGTTTTATCTTTGTATTTGTTGATAACATTTTCAATAAAATTGGTAAATGATTCTTCTGTTCCTTTTAGTATTTTTTCAACATCATCATAATTGCCTATATATTTTCTAACAAGCCCTGTCATGTAGGAAGTTTTAAAACAAAATGCTCTTTGCATTGCTCTAATGTTAGAAAATGGCTGTTCTCTTTTAGATTCCTTGTTAGCACCTTTGGTACAAGCTCCTAAATACATGGTATCAGCCTCAGATATTTCATGGGCTTTTCCATCTTTAATCTTCTGGGTAATATATTCCCAGTCTTTTCTTATAATAGGCAAATCATCATTGGGAAAAGAATATAAAAGTTCATTAGTTACTCTTAAATCTTCTTTCTTTTTATCTTTTTCCCATAAATACCAAATTATTTGAAGTTTACTATTTTTTGCTAAAAAATGTGATGTTTCAAAGGTATTCTTATATTCAGTCATATAATCAATAATATTTAATACTAATCTTTCCTTAGCAGATAAAGTATTATCCTTATTCTTTTTATATGGTGTTACCTTAAGTTCAATACCAGCATCTTCAAAATCAGGTCGGGAAAAAGAATTTATATTCATTCCAAAAACATCTGTCTCAAATAAATGTCCAAAAAATGCTTTATTAAATCCTTCATTATTATCATCTGAATCTTCATTTTTTATTGTCTTAATTTTCATTTTTTGTAGTTCTCCAAAAGTTTTGCCAAGTGCTGATTGAGCTATAATTCTTATTTCTTCTTCGGTATAAGCTTTTGCCATTTTTTCTCCTTTCGATCTTGTAATTACTTTAAATTTGCTGTAAAATAATGATATAAGATTGATCTTTTCATTCTAAAATATTATAATATATTTACGGGTGTTATACAATGTCAGGAGGTAAAAGATGGAAAAGACAGTAGTTGAATTATTTGCTGGAGTTGGTGGCTTTAGATGTGGTTTAAATAAAGTAAACTTAATTAATGACAAAGTAAGCGAAAATGGAAATTGGAAGTTTGTATGGGCTAATCAATGGGAACCCACAACCAAGTCGCAAGAAGCTTACGAATGTTATGCCAAAAGATTTGGATATGACGATGTTTCTAATGTTGATATATTTAAAGTTGACAAGAAAAAAATCCCTAATCATACTTTGTTGGTTGGAGGATTTCCTTGTCAAGATTATTCTGTTGCTAGAACTTTATCAGGAAGTAAGGGAATTGAAGGTAAAAAAGGAGTTCTTTGGTGGGCAATCGTTGATACTATTAAAGCCAAGAAACCCCCATTCTTATTTTTAGAAAATGTCGATAGATTATTACTTTCTCCAGCTAGTCAAAGAGGAAGAGATTTTGGCATGATTTTGCGAAGTTTAGATGATAATGGTTATGCAGTTCAATGGCGAGTCATAAATGCTGGTGAATATGGTGAACCTCAAAAAAGGAGAAGAACATATATAGTTGCTTATCATAAATCCACTAAATATTATGAACAAATGAAAAAATTAAATATGAAAGATATTATAGTTAAAGCTGGAGTATTTTCAAAACAATTTCCAGTTAAGGAAAAAGAACTAGATTATAATATGCCAAATGTTTCTAAATCGATGTATAAAGATTTAGCAGATGTAAGTGATAATTTTCAAACCCAATTTTATAATACTGGTGTAATGTGTGAGGGAAAAATATATACTGCAAAAATGGAATCTGACTGTACAGATATCTTTCCATTAAAGAAAATTAGAGAAACCCAAAAAGTTGCAGATAAATATTTTTTATCAGATGAAAAAATAGAAAAATTTAGATATTTAAAAGGAAGCAAAAAAATCCCAAGAATTAAGCCTAATGGAGATTCTTATATGTATTCTGAGGGTGCTATGGCATTTCCAGATAATTTAGATTCTCCAGCAAGAACTATGCTAACATCAGAAAGTGGATTAAGTAGAATGTCGCATGTTATTGAAGATTATAAAACTGGTAAATTAAGATTATTAACTCCACTTGAATGTGAAAGAATAAATGGATTTCCAGACAATTGGACTAATACAGGTATGACAGATAAAAGAAGATATTTTATGATGGGAAATGCTTTAGTAGTTGGTGTAGTTGCTAAAATAGGAATAGAGTTAGAAAAAATAATTGATAATGAAGACTAATAAGATTTAAGCATAGAGTTTATTTCCTAGATTAATTAATAATATAGGTGTAACTTTATTTAAATGGAAAATTATTGATAATACTTTCAAGATAAATAGATAATAAAAAAATAATTTTTGGGAGGTAAAAAAAATGTTATTTGAATATATTATTATAATCCTAGTACTTCTTGCATTACTGTTAGAATTTGTGTTTTTTAGGTTAATAAAACATTATAATTATGAACTTAATTATAAGGAAAGTTTGCTTTATTCTATTCCTATATTAATAATAACTATTTTCAGTTTAACTGACTATAGTGTAATAAGACAAAATTTACGTTGGGATTATTTAATAATTATAGTAAGTTATTTTTTAATTATATTAATCATTTATTATATATTACGTTTTATAAAAAATAAAAAATATATACCATGTAAGTCAATAATTGGTTATGTTCTAATGAGTATTATTAATTTAATGATTTTATTTAATTTTCCTACAAATAAATTAATTAATATAAGTGGATGGGATATACTAGGGTTATTTTTAGGTTATATATTAGTTAGCATTATATTTATTGTTTTATTATTAATAATAAATATTATATTTTTAATTATTAAATTAGCAACAAAAACTGATAATAATTATACTAATATTAAATATAAAATAAGTAAGATTACTTATATCAATGTTTTTACGATATTGTTATTAATAATTTTAGTTTTTTATGATTAATTATTACAATATATGATATAATATCAACGAGAGGTGCTGAATGATATTTTGATTATAATTTGGTGTCGTAAAAAAATAGGTCGAATAGACAATTTACATTCTCCATAAATTATTTACCTCTCTTTCTTGTGAGGGTGAATACGAACTTTTGAAGTATTACCACAACGAATAAGTTATCTTGGGTTTTACATGAGAACAATATTCTATTATTCTCTTCATTTTCCCCAAGTAATCTTACCTCTTTGGCTTCTTCGAGATAACCATTTCTTTAATTCTGTAAGAGTGAAATGGTATATCTTTTTGAGCCAATTGAAGTTAAAACTTATTCCGTAATAGTTGTAATAACCGATTAGTTTTCTGTTTAATGCTTTAATTAAATCTTTTGCTTTGGTATCCCTGTTTAATTTAATAAATTCTTTGATGTTTTGTTTCTTTAGTTTTGATTTCTTTTCACAGGTTCTATAACCTACTCTATATTGTTTGTATCTCGTAGTTGCATTATAGATATTAAAACCTAGAAAATCAAAATTATCTTTTGTTTTACTGTTTCTTCCAAATAGGAAAATTCTTGTTTTACTCGTTTCTACTTCTAAACCGAATTTTGCTAAGCGTTCTGTAAGTTCTTAATAGAACAACCTTGCATCTTCTTCTGTTTTAAAACAAGCAACAAAATCATCTGCGTATCTATTAAATGACATTCGCCTTTACTTTTAACTTGAACATATAGTTTAAACCATAAGTCTAGCACATAATGTAGATAAACATTTGCTAGAATAGACGAAATTAAACTGCCTTGGGGAGTACCTTTGTCGCTTTCGATGAAATGGGAAATGAATACTGGGAAGCAAGAGAACTACAAAAAATTTTAGGTTACAAAGAATGGAGATTTATTCTCAGCTGTTATTGAAAAAGCTCAAATTGCCTGCTCTCAAAGTAACAACAATATAAATTCCAATTTGGGGGTTAACTCCAAAATTGGAAAAACAGGCGTTTGGCGTTTCATCAAAAGCAATAATTGATTATAAATTAACAAGATACGCTTGTTACTTAATTGTTCAAAATGCTAATCAAAAGTTTGAAGCAGTTGGGCAAGGACAAACTTACTTTGCCGTTCAAACAAGAAAAATGGAATTAACCGAGGATAAAAAGGAGTTAAAAATTTTGATAGATTTACAAATGCCGGATATAAAGGACTTTATAATGGCGAAACAACTAATGATATAGCAAAAAGAAAAGGACTAAGATATAGAAAAGATATATTAGATAATATGGGAAGTGCTGAGTTAGGAGCAAATATATTTAGAATAACACAAACTTAGAAAAGCAAAAAGAAGCTAGTGAAATAGAAGCTACAAACACACATTATAAAGTCGGAAAAGCCGTTAGAGAAACAATGAAAAAATTAGGTAGTACTATGCCAGAAGACTTACCTACACCTGACAAATCTATAAAACAACTAGAAAAACAATGCGTTTTATGTTAAAATAATCCATGTGATACATCATTTCCTTTGATAAAAATATTGTATCACATTAGCCTTGAAAAGAAACTTTTCAAGGCTTTTTCTGAATTTTTATATTATTAAAAAAATCCTTAACATATTAGAGATTAGATTCCCCCCTAAAAATACACTATATGAGGATTAAACATTTCTCCGTATATTTCAGACCATTTAAATTGGCATAACTATTACTTTCATTTTCTTTTTATCGTGATCACTAATTTTCTTCATTTAATTCAAAATTTTTCTTTTCTTCTTCAACAGCCGTAATTAGTTCTTGTTCAGTTGGCATATGTAATTTATATTCAGAAGAAAATATTGTTTTATTATCTTTGGGAAGAGTATATTTTACAACTGTTTCATTTTTATTTGTTGATAATAATATCCCTATGGTAGGATTTTCATCATCTTGTTTAATTTCCCTATCATAATAATTAACATACATTTGCATTTGTCCTATATCTTGATGTGATACTTTTCCAATCTTTAAATCAATGATAACAAAACATCTTAAAAGTCTATTATAAAGAACTAAATCCGGATAAAAATGATCTTCTTCTAAAGTTAATCTAACTTGATTTCCAACATAACTAAAGCCCTTACCTAATTCTAGCAAAAATTCTTTTAAATGTTCTATGATATTTTTTTCTAAATCAGATTCTAAATAATTTGTATTTTCTTTTATATCTAAAAACTCTAAAACAAATGGATCTTTTACTAAATCTTTACTTGTTTTTAGTATTTGTCCTTTTTCTGATAATTCCAATATTTTATCCTTATCAGCTGATAAAGTTAATCTTTCATATAATAGTGAATCTCTTTGTCTTTGAAGTTCTCTCACACTCCATTTAGAATTAATTGTTTCCTTCATATAAAAACTTCTTTTAGGTTCTTCATCTATTTTTATAAGTTCTAAATAATGTGACCAACTTAATTGCGACGACACTGTTGTCGCAATTGGAAAACAAACATAAAATTTTCTCATTCTTTCTAAATTTCTTTTGGAAAAGCCCTTACCAAACTCACCCGTTAATCTTTGTGATAGCTTTTCGAGCACCGCATCACCATAACTTGCCCTTTCATCCCCTTGTTGTATTTCCATAATAGATTTACCTATATTCCAATATAAATTAAGCATTTCCGTATTAACAGTTTGATATACCTTATTTCTACTATTGATAACTAATTCCTTTATATTATCAAATATGTGATTTATTTCATTCTCATTCTCATTCTTTATTAATACGTTATTCATTAAAGTCCTCCAATCATTTGTTTATCAGGGTTTTTATATATAAATTATACAATAAATATAATATTTTTCCATACTCCTCTTTTATTTTTTATAGCTTAATCGCCCACATGGCATTTTATAATAACAAATGTATTAATTTAAGATTAAGAACTTAAACTAAAAAAGGACTATATATTACTATTATAACTTAAAGAGAATACACTAATATCTTAAAATACAATTTAATTTAACTCTATATATTCATACATATAAACACTTATTTCCTTGGTACCATTTAATAATTCTTTTTTATATGATTTATGAATGTGCCCATGTATATGATAAGGGATTTTATTTTTAAATAAATAATATGTAATACCAAATAATCCCTGATGAGCTGGATTTTCCAACATATTACTATCAAATCCCCTATCATGACTAACTAATATATCAGACTTTGGTAAATCATTTAAAAACAAGATACTTTCTCTTTGCGTAAAAGACGGAAAGTCATCTGGTTTATATTTAAAACTTCCTTGTATTCCTAAAATTGTTGTATCATTAATTTTAATAACTTTACCATTAAGATTATTAATATTAAATTCTTTTAAGTAATCATAATCGTGATTCCCCAACAAGCCATAAATCTTATTGTTATCAATATATTTTAATATTATCGAAATATCCCTTGGATTATGATCTCCTAATAATAAACAGACGTCATATTCTTTATGTTGCATTACAAAATTTTTAAAATCATCTTCATCTAAACAATTATGGGTATCACTTATCACAATCATTTTTATTTTTTTATTATACGTATCTGAATTACCATACATATTTAGTAGTTGCATTTCTTGATTCATATATTTTTTATCAAAAGCATATAAATTTTCCTTTTTTTCTTTGATAATTGAAGTAAAATAATTTTCCGTAGTTTTTTTGTTAAATAACTTAAGCAAATTCATCCTATTCACCTTACCTGACTAAAAATCCTTTTAATTATAACATACCTATTAAATTAATGTATTTTTATTGCCATAAAAAATCCCCCTTAGGATTATCAAAATTCCTAGGGGTTATTCTTTCAAAATTTTACTGAAATATTATTTTTACAAAAACTTTTTTTCCTTTTTGAATTATTAATGAGTTATTGGTTAAATCCATATCTGTAATTGTTTGCTCAACAGATTTTACTTTTTCTTGATTTAAGGAAATTCCATTTTGTTCTATTAATCTTCTTGCCTCAGATTTGGAAGTAACTATTTTGGCTTCCACAAGTAAATCTATAATATTAATATCTAATAATTCTTTTGAAACAGTAGTTGATGGCATATTATCAGACATACCTTTATTACTAAATAATTCCTCAGCAGTTTTCTCTGCTTTAATTGCTTCTTTTTCGCCATGCACCAGTTTAGTAACTTCAAAGGCAAGTAGTTTTTTGGCTTCTCTAATATCTTTTTTACACAAATCTTTAATAGCAGATATTTCCATTCTCGTAAAAAAAGATAAACTTCTTTCAACATCTTCATCAAATGAATTTATCCACGCTTGGTAAAAATCAAAAGGTGTTGTTTTATCTCTTGATACCCATAAGGTACCTGTTGCGGTTTTCCCCATTTTTTCTCCATCAGCTTTAATTAACAAAGGACAAGTCCAACCGTATAATGGTTCTATTTTCTTTCCTTCGCTAAATCCAATCTTCCGGGAAAGGTCAGCACCAGCTAAAATATTTCCCCATTGATCTGAACCGCCAATTTGAAGTCGACATCCATATTCCTTATTTAAATGAACAAAGTCAAAGGCTTGCATTAACATGTATCCCATTTCTAAAAATGTTAATCCACCATTTTCCAATCTTTTCTTGTAACAATCAGCCGCAAGCATATTATTAACATTGAAATGAACACCAATATCTCGCATAAAATCAACATAGGTTTTATCGCAAATCCAATCAGCATTGTCCACTATAATAGCAGGATTATCACCATCTGTTTTCACAAATCTTTTAACTAATTCTTTTACTTCGGCTTTATTATGGGCAACTTCTTCTTTTGAAAGCATCTTTCGCATATCACTTTTGCCTGTTGGATCCCCAATTAAAGCGGTAGCTCCCCCAATTAAAATAATTCCTTGATGCCCAAAATCTTGTAACCATCTAAACATAGTCAAAGCAAAGAAATGTCCGATATGAAGACTATCTGCAGTAGGGTCTATTCCTAAATAAAAGCACATAGGTTCTCCATTAACTAAATCAATAATTTCCCTTTCGTGGGTTAAATCTTTTACATATCCTCTCTCTTTGAGAATATCAAATAATTTCTTTTCCATATTTTTTATTTCTCCTTTGGTATTTTGTATAGTTAATTAAATTACAATCATCAAAGCAATAATAGTAATAATCACTATCTATACAAACCACCTCCTTGAAATAAAAAACGAGCAAAAATCCCTCAAAGGACGAATTGCTCGTGGTACCACCTTTATTCGTAATAATAGTTTATTACCTCTTATTGATAACGGTATTTTCACCGATTAAAATCATCATCTGTAATTCATTACTTTAATTTTACTTGTTTCCACCACCCACAAGCTCTCTACTAAAACGTTTTAAAATAATTACTTCGAATGAATCGCTTTTTAATTAACTGAGTTGATTATACTATATTTTATGCCCAAAAGCAAATTTAGCCCCATTCTTAAAAGTATACATGATATACTTTAAAAAAGGAAAATTAATATGAAAAAATATAAGACAGGACTATATATAGGAAAATTTTTTCCGTTCCAAGCTGGACATTTTCAAACTCTAAAAACAATTGCCAATTTATGTGAAAAAGTATTTTTGGTATTTTACTATGATGAAAAAACCGAAGATATTTTGAGAAAAGAATTAGATTACAACATTACGGAAAGATTAGAAGATACACAAAAAATCTTAAAAAACCAAAATATAGAAGTAGTTCAATTCACTCCCTTAAATAAGTGGCTATTTCCAAAAGATTATGTGAAAATTAAAAAAGCTTTGTTGAAACAATTAAGAGTTGATTGCATTGATTTGCAAATCATTGGTGCCGATGAAGAAGCAAAATATAAGGACTATATATATGCCAATACTTATGTAACAGGGACTAATATTTATGAAAAGGGAATTGCCATTCATGCAACATTAGTTAGGCAAAAATATGAAAAATATAAATATTTACTTCATCCAATTATTAGAAAAAGATTAGATAATAAGTTACATATGCCAAAATATATATGCATTGTGGGTAAAAGTGGAAGTGGAAAAAGTTCCATTGCTCAATATTTTAAAAATAATTTAGAAAAAAGTATTCATATCGATATTGATAAAGTAGTTCATCAATCTCTTTTAGATAGCGATATAAAAGATAAGATTATAAATTTAATTAACAAAGATATATATGACACTAATGGTAATATTGATAGAAAAAAATTGGGGAATATAGTTTTTAATAATTTAGAACTAAAGAATAAAATTTATAATATAACTTGGGAATATATAGATAGTTATATTAAAAAAATGACAAAGCAGGAATATGAATATATAATTTTAGATTGGTATAATATTAATACTAAAATATATTGGGATATAGCCACCATAAAAATATTAGCATATAGAGATTATGAATCAAGAAAAAAAGAAGTAATAAAAAGAGATAATATTACCCCAGAATATTTTGATTTAAGAGAAAAAAATAGTAATAACTACACTAACCTTGTATATGATTATAAAATTAATTTTAAGGATATAAATAAGTTAAATATTATATTAGATATCCTAAAAGACTGATTTAAAACTAATCCAGTCGGAGCGTTATATGAAAGATTAGGTTTTGTTAAAAGTGGCGAAACCCAGTTTCATTATCAAATGATTAGACAAAAACAAACTATTAAAAAATATAGGTAAACTAATAGTCGATACAATTTTAAATGAACCTATAGTATAATGAAGCTGAGGCGAGAAATTATGGATAATAATAAAATTGGAAAATATATTGCAGACCTTAGAAAGAAAAAAAACTTAACTCAACAACAACTGGGAGATAAGTTATTTGTAACTGATAAAGCGGTTAGTAAATGGGAACGAGGATTAAGTTTACCCGATATTACTATTTTAGAAAAATTAGCTGATGTATTAGATACCGATGTTTGTAGTATTTTACAAGTTGAAAAAAAGAATAATATTGATATTGAAAAAATTATTCAGAAAGAACGAATAAAAATTAAAAAACAAATGATAAAAAAAGTAATAATATGTATTTCGCCAATTATTTTAATAAGTATTATAACTTTATATAAATTAATACCTTTTGGGTATGATATAAATCATTTTCGTTATGATTTTAATGTTAATAAATTAATAAATCTTGGTGTTCCCAAATTCTCTTTTTTAATGAAAAATAACGAAAATAGTTATTCATATAAAAACTTACGAGGAAAAAGTGTTTTAATTAGTGAAATAAAAAGTTATGTTAATACTTTAGAACATATTTCTTGCAATAATACGACTTATTTTTATGATTCTGATGCTAATATTACCATCGTGGATTATTCGGTTAAAGGAAATATCTTTTATAACACTATTTCTTATAGTATTAGAAATGGTAATTATTGCAATATTCAGCAAGCCGAAGAGTATAATAAAAAATTAGGAAAAATTGATGCTTATTTTATTTTGTATTCTGAGGAATCGAAGATAATCGTAAATTTCTTACCTAGTTTAAAAACTAATAGTCAAAATGAATGGCTAGCTACTTTAGACATCTATTATAAAGATGGGGATAACCGCCAAGTAATTGAAAAATCAAGTGGAACATTTGAAATTATCAATGATGAATTAATTTACTATCGAACAAAAATTAGTGAACATAAAACTAATATTGTAATTCCCACTGTATCTAATTTTGTTATAAAAAATCAAAAGTTAATATTAAAAGAAAACTATTTAAAAGATTATGAAAAAAGTATTATTTTAAAATAAGGTGATAAAATTGAAAAAGATATTTAAACAAATTAAAAACCATATATTTATTTCTGATTTAATTTTTATTGGTATTAACATATTTCTTAATTTTATTCTATATTTATTTAATATAAGATTTAGATTATGGGTTATTATTTTTATAATTTTAATATCGATACTGGGGCTTGTCATTGGTATATTGCAATTAATATATTTATCTAAAAATAAAAAACTAACAATCCTATTTTCATTATTAGGTATAATACCTTTATTAATACTCATTTTTATTTTCATGCCCATCATAAGTTTTGTTGCTCTTTTTAGTTATAAACCAGAACATGTTACTACATTAGAAAATAACAAGTATGTGGCAGTTGTTTCTTCTTTTCTACATGTCAATGTTGATTATTATGATTATTATGGTTTTCTTTTAATGGGGACAAAAGTAAAAATACATGGTTACTTTGGCAAAGGTGGATATGATCCCTTTAACAGTCCTAATCTTCCTAGTAGAATAGAATATACGTATTATAATGATAAGGGAAAAGTAAAAGAAAAAATTATTAGAGATAAAGATGGGAATATAATTGATGATCAGAATTATGAGGATAATACAGATAAATCAACTACTAATAATAATGATTATTTATTACCAGAAGATGAAAAAGTTCTATATGAAAAGAAATTTGGGCAAACTATCTTAAGATTTGGTAAAACAGATGATGTCTTAGGACAAAATATGTTAGTTAATGTTTTAAGAAGTAAAGATAATGGTAAAAATTTTTATTATGTATCTGATGAGGTCATAAAAGTCAGTGATGAAGCTAAATTTATTTTTCTAAATGAGTTATTAGGATTTGCCATTAATAATGGGAAAATCTATTTAGACAATAGAACTACGGGTATGTATGTTACCACTGATAGTGGGAAAACTTTTGCCTCAGCAGTTTTTAATTATCAAAATGATAATGTCGAATATATAAGTATTAAGAATTTACCTTATTATGAAGATAATAATTTAAAAATTAAATGTTCGGTTTATCAAATAAATACTAAGAAAGATCAATACGAGGATAAAGAGTTAATATTTATTAGCGATGATAATGGGCTAACATGGAATTTAGACAATAATTAATTAGCAAATCATATTTATTATGCAATTTACAATTACTATGAATTTTTTACAAACAGAAAAAACAATACTAAAATTTAGTATCGTCTTTTTTTTAGGGACTGATATTACCAAGAGCCACCACCGCCCCCGCCGGAGCCACCTCCTGAGGAACCACCACCAGAGCTTCCCGAACTACTAGAACTTGATGTCATAGTACTTTGAGCAGATTCCATTGTAGAATCAATAAATTTATTAAAATCATTTATATTAAATGTCCTACTTGAACTAACAAACCAGTTAGGAGTTTGGATAGTAATGGTTTCAAATTGTTTTATCCATATATCAGATACACCTAAAGCATATGTATATGGAAGTATATTATAAAAATACTCAGGATTTTGATTAACTAAAGCTTCCAATTGTCCTTTTTCGGCTGTTTCTAAAAAATTTTTAAACCCTTTAATCTTCCCTAATATTTCATTACCATACTTAGTCCTTTTAGGTATTAAAGCCCTAAAAATAATTAACACGATAATACTAATTACAGAAACAATACTAGGAATAATAAATGATGAACCCATACTTCCGATATATTGTATTAATATAGGAATTATAATTAAACCTATAAATATTGCCCCAACTACTATTCCCGAAATATTATCTTCTTTATTTATTGCCGATATAATCATAAATAAACCAACCACAGGAAAAGCTAAAATTACAATCAACGCATTGATTAAGTCAAAACCCAAATTACCATCCAAAAGTATCGGCCATAATATTAATATAAAGATAGTAATTATCATAGCCATAAATAATATTTTAATCTTACTATTATTTAGTTCAAAAATTTGTGGTTTTAATTTTTCAATAATCCCCTGTCTTATATCAATTATAGTTGAATAAAAATTATCATATAAATCAGCTCCAGTTACTGAGGTTTTTATTTCGCCCTCTTCAACTGATAATTGCAAAGCTTGGTAAAAGCCAATTAGACTTCCGTTTTGGTTTCTTTCATTCATAATTTCTTTAGCTTTATCTAAATTGGCATATTTTTTACCTTTAAATAATCCGTTAAAAAATTGTTTCTCCCATTCATTAGAACCATCATATTCTTTTAATTTTGTAATTTTAAAATCCTTTTCTTTAGAAAGTAAACCAGTTACTCTTTCCCCATTTTCTTCAATTTTTAAATATCCTTTATCAGCCAAGTATATTAAGAGAGATACAATTTCTTTGGAAGTAACATCACCTTTATATAAGTAAGCTATTTCTGCAGGATTATATCCATTAGGTGGATAAAATTCTACTGTTTCAATTACTTTATCATCACGTCCAAACTTATACCATATTACAAAGCCAATTATCATAAAAATCAAAGGTATAACAATTAAAATTATTGCATAAATATCAATGTTAGAACTTGCTCCGACAAAATATCCCTCCGGTAAAACTAATCTGACAGTTAAAGCTTCCCCCTCAGCTAAAGACTTTAGTAATTTTCCCTTTATTATATTACCATCTACTTCATAATCAATATTAGAACTATCAGTAGCCCCAAATTTTCCACTGGAAAAACCAAGTTTTGTAGCATCAAATTCTTTAGGCATTGTTATCGTAAATGTAACACTATTTATATGAGTATCCCATTCGGTTCCAATTAAATTAAAATATAATTCATCTTTATCTTTTAAAGGATCTTTTCCAATATTATATTTATAACCTATATTATATGTATGACTTCCGGTTATTGTTTTATTGGCATCCCCTATTTGCAATATTTTATAACCATCTTGATTATAATCCTTATATTTCTCATTAATAACAATATCACTTATCTTAGCTCTATTACTAGATTTAGTCCCATTTAACCTTGTAATAGTATTTCTTCTTGGTATTTTTCGATATATACCATGTTTAGATACATTAAAATAAGCCGTTATTTTTTCGGTAATATTAAACGTATTATTTTCATTTACTATCATATTTATATCATAATCACTAATATAATAATCACCTGAGGTATCATTTACTAAGTCTTGATTAGAACTTGGACTAGAAGTAATATTTAATTTAAAATACCTAATTTTATTTTTATCTATATTACTAAAAAACTCAGAAAAGGTTACTCCGTCAGTAGCCGAAGTAATATTATATTTACCACTACTACCAAGTAAGTTGTAATTTATATCATAATAATATATTGTTAATTCATATTCATTAGATGGATTATCATCTTTATCTATTTCAACATCAAAATATTGTAAATCACTTGGATTTTCAAAATGAGCATCCCTGATTGTTATCTCCTCAAGAGAAATATCAACTTCATCATCAATACTGATATAATCTGTTTCTTTAGTTAAAGCCTTAATTACTAAAGGAAAAAGTAGAAAACTTAATATTAAAATTAATAACATTCTTTTTACTTGTTTCATTTTTCCACCATATCCCAATCTTTTTTAATCTTTATATATACTTCAAAACACATAATTTCACCTATTCTATTATGACATAATTTTATCATATTTTCTTTTTATTTGATAAAGAAATTTCTTTTATAAAACTTGACGATAATTTTATTTTATGATTTTATATAGTTATAAATATAAAGGATGTTTTATAATGAATTTAACTTTAATGGTAATTATAGTAATATTTTTAACAGTTTATAATAATACTTTTTATATAAACGAAGGGATAAATAAAAATAAATTTAAAGAAATAAAAAGAGAAAACAAAAATATAAAAATAAATAAAATAACAAGAATAATATTTATTATCTTAACTAGTATACTAGCTATTTTTATAGGCGTAGCAATATTGTTAGGTTTATTACTTTTAGGAATGTTTTTTATTACATTAGGTGGGGCAGCATATGTTGATGCGGGAGGAGATTCGTCTTTTTACTTAAATCTAGCAGCTACAACTAAGTTCTTCTTTAAGTCTTCCCTTATTATATTTGTAATTTGGATATATTTTTTAATTATAAAAATATTTATAAAGCAAATAACTTTATGGCAAAGACTTAAAGAAAAGGAACAATTAACTAAACATATAACCAATAATGATAAAGTGACAACTAGAAAAAGAATAGTAGTTGCTTTTATTTTAACAGTTATTATTTTGGTCTCAATTATAGCTATATTAATTCATTTGGGAATTGTCACCATTACTTTTGAAAATATTAAATTTTTCTTCACAATTTTACTTAATTCTGCTATTAATATTTAAGGGAGGATAACATGAAGCAAGAAGATATTATAAATGCTCATAAATTTAGTTCTAATCATAAACAAGAATTATTGCAAGATAAAAAATGTGGTTGTTTTTATTGCTTAAAAATTTTTAATCCCCAAGAAATAAAAGAATGGATTGCTGACAATTCAGGAACAGCAATTTGTCCTTACTGTGGAATTGATTCCATAATTGGTGAAAGCTCAGGTTACCCAATTACATTGGAATTTTTAGAAGCAATGAATAATTATTGGTTTTAAAAAAATAATCGCTTTTAAAAGTGATTATTTTCATCTATCAAAACATATTTATTAGCCCATTTTTCACTTCGCACAATTTCATCATTAAGAGGTGTCGCTAAGTCATTAGCTATTTCCATGATTACATCTTTTAATTCTAAATGAGCAATATAGTAATGAGGAATACTATCCATACCTAAATAGGCACCCATGATATTACCAGTAATAGCACCAGTTGAATCACTATCCCCAGCATGATTAACCGCACAAATTATAGCTTCTTTAAAACTATCCTTATGTTTTAGGCATGAATACAAGGCAATAGCTAAAGTTTCCTCAGCTACCCAACCCTCACCTAATTTTTGAATAGCTTCTAAATCAGAAATATTGGTTTCGGCTAAAATAACAGCTTTATTAATTAAATTGCAAAAATATTGATTATTTTCTTGATCAAAATCAGTCCAATTTTCTTGATATTGTTTTAAAGCCAAGTCTATTGCTTCTTCTAATTCGCAGTTTTCTTGAGCTAGATAATATATAATCGTTGCCAAAACATAGGAAGGAATTATTCCTAACGGATGTCCATGAGTTAAAGCACTGGATAAGGCGGCGGTTTTGCCAACTTCAATTGGATCATTTAAATATAAACCAATCGGAGCAACTCGCATAACCGCTCCACAGCCTTTACTCTTATTAATAGGCTTTTCGATAGTTCCCACTTTCTTACCAGCTAAAGCACTTAAACAAGTTGTTCCTGGGGCTCGACGCTCATTTAAACCCCGAACATTTTTAAGCCAGCAAATTGAAGTATGTTCATCCCGATTAGGCCATTGAGTATCATACCAGTCTTTGTAACCTAAATATAAAGCATCAACATAAGAGGGAGCAATCCCCTTAAGATACCCACGAGTTTCTCGCCAAATAAGAGCATTAGCTGTGAATAATGTCATTTGGGTATCATCAGAAATTAAACCTTCATTATCTGGATATCTTGTATATTCATGTTCTAATATATCACGATTAAATTCAATTGGATATCCTAAAGCATCACCAATGGCACCCCCGATAAGACAAGCACAAATTTTATCTTTTTTTATATCTACTTTTTTCATAACTTATTTATGCATGCCAATTTTCAACTTCTTCGGCATCATCCAAATGGATTTTTTCATGCCCAATAATTTGATAATCCTCATGTCCTTTTCCTAAAATTAATAAAATATCTTCTGGATTAAGCATATCTATTCCTTTTTTTATGGCTGTTTTGCGATCAAGAATTACTTCATAATTTTCACCTACGACTCCTTTTAAGATATCATCCATAATTTTTTGGGGATCTTCTGTCCTTGGATTATCACTAGTTAAAATCGTATAATCACTTAATTCTGTGGCAATTTTTCCCATGATTGGACGTTTAATTGGATCACGATCTCCACCACAACCCACAATAGTAATTAACCGAGCCGTTTTTAGTTCATTATAAGCTTCAATAACTTTTTCAACAGCATCAGGGGTATGAGCATAATCAATAACCGCATATCCTCCATTTACTTTATGGGTTTCGCATCTTCCTTTGGGAGGCTTAATTTGCGAAGTTAAATCGATTATATCCTCTATTTTAAAGCCACAAGCATGAACCATGGCTAAAGCCGTAAGATAATTATAAACATTAAATTTACTAGTTAAATTTGTTGTAACTTCATAATCTTTATTTTGATAACTAAATTTTAGGTGCGTAGTTGCTGGCGTTATTTGAAAATCTTCAATTTTATAATCACCATTTAAACCAACTTTTATCCCCTTCCCAAATTTATCAATAAATTTTTGACTAGCTTCATCATCACTATTGACAATTAAGGTACCACTTGATGGTAAATAATCAATTATCTTTAATTTCGCTTGTAAATAATTTTCCATTGTTTTGTGATAATCTAAATGATCTTCCGTTAAATTTGTAAATGCGGCAATATCAATATGTAAGCCATACATTCTTTCATAATCTAAAGAATGACTACTTACTTCCATAACCACGGTTGTACACCCTTTTTCTAAAGCATCTAATAAAAGGTTATAAATCGTTAAAATATCCGGAGTAGTATTATTTAAGGTAATATCCATATCCCGATATTTAAAACCTATTGTTCCCATGTAAGCGGCTTCAACACCCAATAAAGTTAAAAGTTGATAAGTTAAATAACAAGTTGTTGTTTTACCATTAGTACCAGTAATACCAATTATTTTTAGTTTATTAATTTCGTCCGCATAATCTTCTTTTAATTGATCCTTTAAGTACTTTTCACTTGAATAAACAACAGTTTCGGGCACATTACAAGGAACAGTCCGTTCACAAATAACTTCACTAGCCCCATTTTTTACAGCTTCCTCGATAAAGTCATGCCCATCAACAGTATGACCTTCGATAGCAACAAAAATTTGCCCCTTCTTTACTTTTCTTGAATCAGTTTCATATTTAATCATAATTGACCTCCATATAACCTATTATAGCACTTAGGCTTTTATTTTAACAAATTTATTCTTTACTTTACATAAATTATATATATAATTATATGATATGAAAGCAATTCACAATCTAAAACCAATTTATAATCAAAAATCCGAAGTTTTAATATTAGGAAGTATGCCCAGTGTAGTTTCTCGGGAAAAGCAATTTTACTATGCCCATCCCCAAAACCGATTTTGGACTATAATGGAAAACATATTTAATGTTAAACTGGATACAACGCCAAAAAAAGAGCAATTCTTACTGGATAACCATCTTGCTCTTTGGGATGTCATCAAATCTTGTACAATTACAGGCTCAAGTGATGCTTCCATTAAAAATGTGGAAGTTAATAACTTAGAAGAAATTCTTAATAATTCTTCAATAAAAGCCATATTCTGTACCGGCACTAAAGCCTATAATTTATATCAAAAGTATTTTCATTTTACTATTCCTGTTTATTTATTACCTAGTCCATCAAGTGCTAATGCCAGTTATAGCCTAGAGAAATTAATAGCTTCTTACCAAATTATTACTAAGTATTTAACCAAAGTTAATTAATCAATATTAAAGGAACCATTTTTAAAAATGAGAATATTACCCTTTTCGGTTTCCGCTTCAATTTTTAAATCATTTGTCCCAATCATAAAATCCACATGATTTTGGGAGTCATTTAAACCCACTTTTTTTAGTTCACTTGTCTTCATTTTTTCGCCACCTTCAATACATTCGGGAAAGCCCGCTCCTAAAGCTATATGACAAGAGGCATTTTCATCTAAACAAGTTTCGCCAAAAACAAAATTCAATTTCGCAATTGGGGAATTTTTATCTACTAAAGCACATTCACCTAAATAATGGCTCCCTTCGTCCCCTTCAATAATACCCTTTAAAAGGTCTTTACCGACATTAGCTCCATAATCAATAACTTTACCGTCTTTAAATTTTAACCAAAATTTATCTATTAAAGAAGAATTATATACTAAAGGCTTGGAAGCATAAACAATCCCATTTGTTTTGCGATAATCAGGCGAAGTAAATACTTCATAGCTAGGCATATTAACAATCATTTTAAAATCATTTTCCCCAGCACTTTGCCATTTAGCTAGTTCACTTAAACCAATATATAAATCGGTTCCTAAACTATTGGTGTAATGTAAACTTTTTATTTTTAAATTATTTAATTTTTGCATTAATTTACTTTGCTTTTTTAATTGCTCATTCCAACACTTAATAGGATTATCTTCTAAACACATCGTTGCTTTCATCATTAAGTTATATAACTTTTCATAAGCTTTATCTTCCTTTAAATTAGGAAACATGGCTTGAGCCCATACTTTATTAGGATAAACCGCAATTAACCAAACTAATTCATTATTTTTTTGTTTTTCTCGATATACTTTTTTAGTTTCTAACCGAATTTTATTTGCTTCACTTATAAGCTCTGGTTTAATACCATCCATTACCTTTGGAAATTCACTGGCTAGCATTAAAAAAGCCGCACCTTTTTTAGCATACTCATCCCAATCTTTACTCGTAAAATATTCTTCTTTTTTTAAATCTTCTTTTTTAATATGACTTAAAATATCCTTTTTTTGATAAATATCACTAGGTTTTAAATATACCTTTAGTTTGTTTTTTTCCGCATAAGCTTTTAATTTCATCACAAATTCATGGATAGCTACATCATAAGCAATAAAAAGCGTATCGGTATTTTCAAAATTCATACATCTTTTCAAAAGTAATTCTATATATTTCTTATCAACATCTTCCATATTCATCACCTTTATTATTATAAACCTAAATAAAGAAAATAATCGCTTTTTAACGATTATTCTTTATTTGGATCAACTAAAATTTTTACCGCCGCATCTTTACCAGATGTTAATCTTTCATAAGCACCTTGAACACCACTTAAAGGTACTATATCATCAACATATCTAAGGACATCAACTTGTTTACTACTTATTAATTTTATAACTGATTTAAATTCATTAACGTCATAAGCAATTGCTCCTTGAACTACTAACTCTTTCATAACAGCTAAAGTACTATAAGTTGTCGTGGCATCTAAGGATACGCCAACTAAAACGACGGTTCCACCAGGTTTAACTAAAGTAAGGGCACTGTTAATCGCCGCAGCGTTACCAACACATTCAATAACCACATCAAAGCCCCCACCAGTTTTTTCCATTAAAGTTGGAATTGTTTGTTCATCCATAGGATTATACCAAGCATCCGCCGCTTTTAATTTTACACTTTTTTCGCCGCGAGCTTTATTGGTTTCGGTTAAAGCCACAAAACTTGCTCCCTCTTTTTTAGCAAACATTGCGGATACAAGTCCAATTATCCCCCCACCAATAACTAAGACATCATCACCAACGGCAATCCGCCCTAAATGAGCCGCATGAAGTCCAACCGCAGTTGGTTCCACCATAGCTACTTCTTCATCTTTCATATTATCAGGAACTTTAATAACCATATCAGAGCGAACAGCTATTCGTGAAGTTAAACCACCCGGATTTTCTAAAGACAAGCCAACAGCTTGACTCCAGGTCTTTGTACAGTATTGGACATCACCATTTTGACAAGCTTCACATTCGCCACAGGGACTTATTGGTAAAGCTGTTACTCGGTCGCCTACCTTTAAATCAAGGCGATCACCAGGGTCAACAACCACGCCACAAAACTCATGTCCCATGACTAAACCAGTTGGTTCCCCACTAACCCAATAATGAATATCGGAACCACAAATCCCTGTTTTCTTGACATCAATTATAACTTTGTGTCCATCAATTTTGGGTTCTTTAATCTCCTTAATTTCAAATTGTTTTGCACTCTTAATTGCTACACATTTCATATTTCAATCCTCCGTACTCTAATAATAACATTTATATTATAAACAATAAATAAATAAATAATGCATTTTACATCATTTATGTAAAATGCATTATTAGATATGTAAATATTAACTGATTTTTTATTAGCGAGTTTTTGCTAAATTGACATCACCTGTAAAGACTTCGGTAGCACTTCCTCGCATAACAACTTGCCCATTACTTTGATAAGTAATAAATAAATCGCCACCTAAAAGATGAACAGTTATTTCTTCATCTTGATTAAGATAATGATTATAATAGGAAGCTACCACCGAAGCACAAGCCCCCGTACCACAGGCTAGGGTTTCCCCGCTTCCCCGTTCCCAAACGCGCATTTTAAATTCATTTTTGCCAACCATTTCGACAAATTCGGTATTAATACGTTCGGGAAAAATAGGATTATTTTCAAATAAAGTTCCTATTTTATCTAAATCTAAACTAGCTACATCCTTGACATAAATTACACAATGAGGATTTCCCATTGACACACAAGTTATATAATAAGTATGTCCATTAATGTCAAGCGGCATGTTAATAACTTGGGGTGTTTCGCTTAAAACGGGAATATTTTCCTTTTCTAATTTCGGTTCCCCCATTTGGACTTCGATGCTTTCCACTTCATCAAATTCATTAACATGTAAATTTAATTCCTTAATCCCAGCTAAAGTTTCAATCTTAATCTTTTTTTGATGGGCAATCCCGTGTTCATAAACATATTTACCAACACAACGAATCCCATTCCCACACATTTGCCCTTCTGAGCCATCTGCGTTAAACATTTGCATTTTCGCATCTGCGACTTCACTTGGGCAAATCAAGATGACTCCATCACCGCCAATACCAAAATGTCTATCACTCAATTTTTTTATGGTTTCTTGATCTAAATTAACATTTTCAGAAAAACAATTAACATAAATGTAATCATTGCCTATGCCATGCATTTTTGTAAATTTCATTATAAATCCCCCTACTTATTTTTTACTAATTGAACATGAGGATAAGGAATTTCAATCCCCTCTTCATCAAATCTTTTTTTAATTTCATAATTTAATTTATACATATTTTCAAAAACATTAGCATTATCTTTGCCCCAAATCCAAGCTCGAATATAAATACCGCTGTCCGCCCAGCCTGATACACGAACCTTAGGATATTCATCATTGCGATTAGGGCCTTTTGGATTAAGAACATAAACTTTTTGCATTTCTTCTTTAATTATATTCATTGCTCTTTCAATATCCGCTTCATAAGCAATTTCATAATCAACGGTTTTCACTAACTCATTATCGCTATAACAAAAATTTTCAATTACTAACGTATTCATTACACTGTTAGGAATAACTACTCTTCGATTATTAATCGTCCTAATAACGGTTTGCCGCATTGTAATATCTTCCACTGTTCCACTTACATTTTTTTCGGTACACTCGATAAAATCACCTACTTCAAAGGGGCTACCAATAACAATACTAATACTCGCAAAAAAATTTTTTAAACTTTCTTGAGCCGCTAACCCTACAACAACTGACCCAATTCCTAGTCCTGATAACAAGGTCATCGAAAAGGAATTAAAAATATCAAATAATGATAAAGATACAAGGAATGCTAAAATATATAATATGGCTTTTTTAATTTTTTTGATAAAACTTAGAAATGTTGTTATTTTCTTTTTATTCCGTAATTTTATCGTTTTATCAAGAATCACATCAATAATATGGTCAATTAAAATTGTTATCCCAAATATTATTAAGATAGCCAAAACTTTATCTAAAAAATGATCAATAAAATATTTCATATTATCACTTCCCATTTATATTATAACATGGATAAAATTACAAGAAATTTTTCTTTTTTTCTATTTTACTTTATTTGACACTATTTTTAAGTTATAATAAAAACTATTAATATTTTAAGGAGTTCAGTATGGAAAAATATTTAACTGTTGGTACCAAGGAAATAAATACCGATTTATTTATGCCTATTCAAAATTCAGCGAAAACTATCAAACCTACCGGAGGATTATGGCTTACTAAATATAATGAAAATTTTCCTAATTATAACGAATGGGTTGATTATTTAACTAGTCATCCTCACCTTTTATTTTTTAAGGGTAATGATTTCTTTGTAAAACCAGCTTCTTTAGTTATTTTAAAAGAAAATACCAAAATATATTATTTAAATGATTTAGAATCATTATGCTATTTAAAAAAATATTACCCTTTTAATAATTTTTTTAGTTATGCTAAGTTAGCCCAAGATTATGATGGAATTTTTGTTGATTATTTTGCTCTATCTTTAATTGACTCTAATAATTGGCAATCCTTTGGGGTTAAAACTTTAATTCTTTTTAATCTTGATGCTATAAACTACTACTATCCCGCGGAAGTTAATATTGAAGAAAACCCTAATTATTATGAAGCATTTTATCAAATAAATATTGATAATACACCTAAAAAAGTTACTTATAGTAATTATTATCAATTAATATGCCAAATTTCTCAATATCTAAAAAAGAAATATCCAAATGTTAATCTTCAAAATAAGCAAGAATTAATTATTGATGCCCTAAAAGACCACCAAATAGAACCTAATGAGGAAACAATCAAAAAACTAGTACGAGGGATATCTATTCAACTTTAAAAATCTTTTCCACCGCTAAGCTTATCAAGTAAGCTAAAATAAGCATAATCGCAATAGCTAATAAACTTTCAGGATGTTTAAAACTTTCCACTAAGCTTGTCCCGATATTACCCCAAAAGAAAACTAAAAATATTTTGCCAATTATCACCGAAGTTAAAAACTTCCGAAAATTCATATTTGATAAACCCGCGGCGATATTCATCATAAATGCCGGAGTAAAAGGGATAGCTAAAATAACGGTTATCTTCGCCGTACTTAAATTTTCAATATAACTTAAACATTTATTTAATAAATTGCCATCTTTTATCCACTTTAATATTCGATTGCGAATCAAATTCTTGACTAAAAAATAGGATAAAACACAACCAATTATCGTACAAATCCAAGAAATTAAAAAACCGAATATATGACCGTAAGCTAAATAATTAATAGTAATAAAGACAAACAATGGTAAAGGTGGTATCATAGATTCTAAGACAATAAAAAGAGAACCCAACAAAGGACCAAATATACCTAAATTATTAATAGTTGTTATTATTAAATTATATAAATCTGCAAACATACCTTCCATTTTAAATCACTAGTGTTATTATATTACAAAATTAAGATAAAAATCAAAAATTTTAATAGTCCTTAATAACTTGGGTTACATCATACCCATAAAATTCTAAAACAGCAACTACCCTTCGACTTAAATAACCTTTATTACAAACTATATAATACCTTTTATTTTTACTTAATATATTTTTATAATTTAATAGTAATTTATCAGCATATATATTTTGCCCCATTGTGGGATGGATTAAATAATCATCCGGATGTTGAACATCAATTAAAATACCTAAACTTGGATTATATTCGGATAACTTTATTCTTTTCATATACTTCACCATATTTATAGTATATGAATTTTTTTAATTGAAAAAGATGACTAATAACTAGTCATCATCACCAAAAAAGTCATCAAAAAATTCATCATCCGTAATTACATTTTCATTAACAATAATACTATCAGCATCAACATTAATTTTAGTTTTTTCTGGTTGTTTTTCTTCATTTATCACTGGAGGTATTTCTTCTTCCTTCTTTATTTTTTCGACTGGTTTGATAATTTCTTCCTTAATTACTGGTAAATCTTTTTCTTCATTAAGAATTGATACCAAAGGTTCAAGAGGTTCTTTTTCAAGCGGTTCTTCTTTAATTTTCTCATTTTTCTTTTTTTCTTCTTCATCTAAATTCTTAAATTTTTCATCTAAGTCTTTTAGCATAGCATCAATATCTAAAGAATCTAGGGAATTATTGCTGGCAAAATTAGAAGGACTAGAACCTTGATTACTTGGAAAATCAAAAGGTGATGAACCAAAGCCTCCCGGAGATGCAAAAGGCGAAAATGGATTCATCATTCCCGTTCCCATCATAGCTGGATTCATTCCCATTGAATCTTTCATACCATTATTCATTTCAGCCATTTTTTTACTTTTTTCTTCGGTAACAAATTTCTTAATATCAAAATGTTTAACTGGTTGTTTTTCTCGATGGGGATAAGTAGCCTCAACCCGAGCAATTCCCCAGTTCATTTCAAAATCAGGCGTTAATTTAGTACGAAAAGGATTAGTCCGCAATCTGATTATAATTGCTTCAAACAATTTCATTTTTTGTAAATCAGAAATAGAAATCAATGGGCGTGTGGCATTTTTATCTTTTTCATCAGTAATTTTAACTTCCCCACACATTTTACTTATTTCTTCTAAGGCTTTAATTTCCGTACTAATTAAATAAACTAAATTCCCACAGTTGCCCTTAATTACTTCGGCAACTTCACTACCATAGACATCATTTAATTGAGCAAAGTTTTGAATAATAAAGGTAAATCTTATATCCCGACTTCGAGCCGCGGAAACCATTGAATCAACATCATTTAAAGGGGGCATATTGGCAAACTCATCAAGGATAAAATTGGTTCGATAAGGAAGTTTACCTCCATTAGCTTGAGCAACATCAATTAAGGTTTCATAACATTGTTTGATAAAAATAGTAAGCAAGCTATGATAGGTTTTCTTTTCATCATGAATAATCATGAAAACCGCTGTTTTTCCTTTACCAATATCCCGCATATCAAAATCACTATAGGATAACATTTCACTTAAATTTTCTTGCGTTGAAAATTTCCGAATTTTTTGTCTAAAGGTTGATAAAATACCACCTTTAGTATCATTTGGAGCATTAAAAGTATTTGAGGCAAAAATATAAGCTGGGGACTCTGGTCCTTTTAAATTAAAATATTCTTTTATATAATTACTTGTAGCATATCTTTCTTCCCCAATAGTACTCATTAAATTAATACTATTGATATTTACTTCCCGTTCTTCACCATCCATGAAAAGACCTAAAGCTAAGCCAGAAAAATAATCAGCCGCACTCTTTTCCCAGAAAGGATCGTTCTTATTAGATGGATCATACAAAATATTTAAAGCTACGTCATCAAGTAATTCGGTAGCCTTATCAACATTACCATTTTTATAATATATATAAGGTAAAGTTAAAGGATTCCAAGCATTACCACTTTGGGGATCACGGAAATTCAATACAATTATTTTATAACCTCTTTGTTTTAAATATTCTGCTCCATATTTATAAAGTTCACCTTTAGGGTCGGTAATAATCATACTTTCCCCTTTTTTAGCTAATAAATTAACCATAGGATTAACAATTGTTTGCGATTTCCCAGAACCAGTAGACCCAATAACTAAATTGTGATATTCACCATTATCAACCCAAATTTCTTTTCCATTATTTATAAGGGGAATCCCTGCGGCATCAACATCATTATCTTGGGGATAAACTTTAACCACACTATTTGAATCTTTAATTTCTTTTTCTTTAGCCCACCGAGAATAACCATCACTTGATTTTTCTTTAAATTTTAAGCCAATCCCAAAACTATCTTTATCTCGGGAAAAAATATAACTAGAAACACTAGAAAATATAACTACTAAAACCCCAATAAATGTAAATAAAGTTAAAGGTAAGTATTTAAAAGAAAAAGCTGGAAAGGGATTAAGCCCATAAAAAACACCTTCATTTATAAAGGAAGTAAAATTTAAAACAGCAATTGCACACAAATATAATAACAAAATACTATATAAACAAAATAATAAAAAATCTTTTGGCTCAACTTTGAATTTCACAACTAGTCCTCCTCGTATATCAAAATATATTATACTATAAATAATTGTTAATATCAAAAACTTTTTATTGACATTTGCTATTTTTTGTGAAATAAAGAAAAAGAAAGTTAAAACTTAATTTTTCCACTTTCTTTATTCCTCTTTTTCTTTATTATAATTTCCTTTTTTTAAATAAGATACAACTATAATAACAATAATTAAAATAATAAAGGCTAATATAAATATTAAATATTTATTTTTTTCAATAACCGGATTTGTAGGATTATTATTGCTACTATTTTGAGTTTGTTGATTCTCTTTTTTTAATTTAAATGTTACTTGAATATTTTTATCATGATAGTTATCTCGATTTACATGCCAAGCATAGGTATTACCATTAGTCATATCAGCATTAGTATTTTTAATTTCATAAAAATCATTATTAAAAGTTAAATTAATCGTAACATCATCTACTAAAGTATAATAATCTAAACAGGAAAAGTAACTAGAAGTATTTAATAAATATTCTCCATTATATACTTTATCAATTGTAAAACTATCTAAACAGGTATTGGCAATTGTCGAGTTACTAAATTGGGAAAAGGGAAATTGAAAATTATAACTTACTTCATCACCATTTGCTTGCATATTATAATAATTTATTCCCTCAATCTTAATGTTTTCTTCACTAGCTCCTTGGTCAGTTATATAAGCTGGTGTATAAATCGGGGTATATTCCGAACCTTTAGTAAGCATCGTCTCTATAACTTTATCATCATCAAAATAAGCATTATATTGGACTGTACAACCACTTAATAGGAAAATAATGCCAATTAATATTATCAATTTACCCTTCATTCTTTCGCTCCTAACTTGTTAAAGTATTTACAATATAGTTGTAAATATCTCCATAAGTTTTCATATTATAATGAATACCATCTTTAGCTATACTATAATTTATTTTATCATATGTATCCAAATACCGAATATTACTTTTGCCACTGCTATTAATTAATTCTATCACCCGATTATTATAAGCTTTAATGGCATCGATTGATACACTAGCTCCTTCATTAACCGGATTAACAGAAACAATATAGAAAGTTTTAGATGGATTTGCATCGGCAACTTTTTTAAATTCTTCAAAATATTTATCCGCTACAATTATAGCTCCATCGGTACTTTGACCAACTAAATCATTAACTCCCATCAAAATAAGAATCGTGTTTTTACTAGTTGTATTAATTTGATTTATTTGCTTAGTAAACCATGAATAACTAGCTCCAACCTTGGCAACACAAGAATTAGTATTACAAGAGTTAGTCTTTTCACAAAATTGAGCTGCGGTACATACCCCGACAGTTCGGCTATCACCCACAAAATATAAATCATTTTTCGTAATAATTCGATCTTTAGTTGGCTCGGCATTATTTTGACTAGGCATGGTCGATGGTCCTGTATAACCATCTAAATAACCATTTCGATAAGTTGTCACAAACTCTTCCATAGAAGCAAAATTATGTTTATGTTGAGCATACCAATTAGTCATATCAACGACTTTATTACTACTGCTATTAAAGTCAACCGTACTTATTTTGGTACCTTGACTACCGGATGAAGCATGAGCTACATAATATTTTTTAGCGTTATCATCAACCCCCACAATAAACATGATGTGTCCCTCTTTCCACATTAAGTCGCCAGGATTACCCACTCGTGTTCCATTTAAACTTTTTTGAGTACCAATTTGTCCAAAGGCATTAGCACCTAAAACAGAGACATCAAAACCTGCATTGTGTAACACCCAAGCAACAAAGCCTGAACAATCTGGTCCATATTTTAAATATGAATAACTCCCATAATGAAATGTCCCATCACTACGATTAGAAATTCTTGTTCCCCATTCTGGGTCAACCCCATAAAAAGACGTTGCTAAATGATTTAAATTTTGCCCGCTTGCTAAACTTGGAATAGTCCCTCCATGTTGACCGCTCATTGTGTAAGGAATACGCACATGGTAGTTTTGATATAATCCCCCAACTAAAGAGACAGCTGCGGCAATAGCTCCTTCCCTTGTTCCATAACCAGCACTAGCGATATTTTCCAAGATATATTCATTAAATTCTTGAACTGATGTATTCTTATTTTGCAAGAAAGTTCTTAAATTAGTACTAATAATATCATTTGTTCCATTACTGGTTTCCGTTGTATAATTTAAAGTAATATTACTTGTGAAATTAACATTTTCATAAATAGAATAAATAGTAACATTATCTAAATAAAAATTAATTAATTGATTAAAATCATAATTTTCTTGTGTTGCTAAATAATAAGCACCATATTGGGAAATTCCATAACCATGATTGTTATAACACATCTTACCAACTGATATACTTTTATTAATATATGACATTAAACCACTTTTAGTCTGAGCCCAACTCTTAGGGATTTTTTGGATTCTTTCCACCCCATTGTCAGCACTTCCATAGCCAATATGATAATAATCATTATCTTGTCCCCGATAACAAGCAGCATCATAATGCACAGTCATAAGTTCATTATTTCGTCCAATAACTAAGCCATAAGTAGCATCAGCTGCTTGCCTAATAGGACTTGATTCACTAGTTACTTTAGCCAGAGTTTCTTTATCAAAGGTAAAAGCCTGCCGACGAGCTGAACCCTCGATTGTACATGAAGATTTATCAATTGATTTAAGCCCAAAACTACGGGCAGCTACACTAAATAATTTTAATACATCTGGAGCATCACTAAAGCCACCAACCTCAGCTGCTACTACCCCAGGAATATATTCTGTTTCAAAATCTAACTCAGCTGTATAGGTTCCTGTTTTAGGATTATAAACTTTTACCTTTTCGCAAAAATCACCAATATTTAAATAAGTATAACCACTTAACCCTAATTGGGTATTACCAAATTCAAATGGATCACTATTACTTTCATTTAAAAATAAAGCAAAAACAATCAATATTAATAATATAACTGGTAAAAACGGTAACAAAAAAGATAATTTAAAAACAAATTTAGCTTTTTTTATTTCCTTTAACTTTTTATAACGACTTTTTAGTTCTTTCTCAGCTTGTTGTTTTTTATTTTGTTTATTAATTCGATTTTGTAAATTAATCAATTTATTATTTTTTTGTGTCTCTTCTTCTTGCATTTTAGCTAGAGCTTTGTTATTTTCCGATTTTTCTTCTAACTGATTGTCATTGTTTTCCTTTTCTTCTTTTTCATTATCATTAGTCATGGAAAAATTTCCTAATCTTCGATTTATTCGTTCATTAGGATCATAAAGCAATTTATTTTTTTTATTATTTAATAAATTATTTCTTGGTACTTTATTATTTTTTTCCACATCTAACACCTAATTTTCTATAGACCACCGCCAACCCCAAATGAGTCTAATTCTTCTTGGGTAACAACAATTTGAATTTGCATTCTTCTATTACCACAAATAAATAAGGCATAACCTTGATTATAATATTTAATACTTTCTTTTTCATTTTCATTTAAATCAATTAATTTTGCTAAATCTTCAACCGCTTGTTTCCGTAAATTCATAACTAGATAATAAGCCGCATTATCAAATATAGCTTTGCCATGGGTGATAATATTTGGAGCAGCGAAATCAGTAGGTTGTTGCGTAATGATAATTGTTCCCGTGTTATATTTTCGACTTCTTCTTTGGATTTGGGCTAAAAACTCAGCCCCTAATTCATTATGATTTGATAATAAAACATGGGCTTCATCAACCATCATAACTGTATTAATTTCTTTATCTAAGCATAGACCCCAAGCATACTTTAAAACATTGAAAAATAAAGCATTTTTAATATTATCATCACTATTCATTAATTCTTTAATATTAAAAACAATAAAATCACTATTAATTTTTAACGTTGTATGTCCGGTAAAATAATAACGTAATTCTTTTACTAAAGGTCTTATTTTTAATTCTAGCCTTTCCATGACATCTCGTTCATGGGTAGCATCAGTCATTGATAAAAGTCTTCCTTTAATCGTCGCATAGACATCATCAAAGGTTGGATAATCAGCGCTAGTTAAAGTAGTATAATCCGTATTATAATCTATCTTATAACGTTTATAAGTATCTTGAACTACTTCACTAAACATCGTTAACACATCATCTTCAATACTTGGCGAATAATATTTCATAAAAGCTTTTAATTGTTGCAAAGTTCTTGTTAAAACGGTATAACCTAAACCCTCAGCTATTTCTTCTTCATCGGCATCGATAACAATCTCTAAGGGATTAATCATCCCAAATTCGCCACCTTTACCCAAATCAAGGAAATCTCCACCTAGACTAAAAGCCATATCTTGAAGCTCTCCTTCGGGATCGACACAAACCACTTTTAAACCATTACGAATATGGGTTCGAAGCAAGAGTTTAGCAGCTGTTGATTTCCCACTTCCGGAAGTTCCCAGTAAAATAATGTTTGCATTATTCCGATTATTTTCTTTTTTAATTTGATATAAAAATTGATTAAATAAAATTACCCCGCCGGAAAAGTCTACGCCAAATAAAGTCGATGCTCCAGGATCTTTAATACTATCAAAGATGAAAGGATACATTGCCGATACGGTAACAGATGGAATTGGGGTTCCAATTCTTTGTTCAATATCTTGGGGTGGGAATATTGGTAAAATAGATTTTAGTACTTTTTCTTGTTCAAACATTAAAGCAATAGCCCGCATCCCCAAGGCATCAAGATAACTCCGAGTTTGAATTTTTCTTAATTCCAACTCTTCCTTGGAATCAGCAACAATCATTAAATGCATTTGAAAATCAAATATCCGAGCTTGCGTTGAAGCTAACATTTGAATAAATTGTTCTAGCGATTCATAGTCTTGTCTTATTTTTTCTTGCATTGTTTGATCACGTTCTGTTTGATAACGAGTCTTTAAATCAGCTATTTCTTTATTTAACATTTTTTGTAAAATAGCAAAAGGAATCGGAATATGCTTAATAGCTACCTTTACTCCTTTAATACTAGTTAAATCAGACAAATAGCCTGGATAAATATTCCTTGGATATGACACCACTGTTAAAATAGTAGCATATTTTCCACTTATCAAAAATTCTGTCGGTTTAAATTCTATCCCTTTTGGGGCAATTTCACTTTTCAATGCCATATTACATTACACCTCCAAAAGTTATTTGTTCTCCCCCATTTAAAAAGTTATCAAGAATCATTCGCAAATCATTATTTGATGTTTGGGTTGATTGAAGACCCGCAGTGGCTAAACCACTTATTAAACCATGCAATTTTTTTTGAACAAGTTCCATTCTTTTTTCTTTAAATAAAATATAGTATTCTGTATCAACTACATTGTATTCCGCACTCATAAACATATTAGCTTTATTAATATCTTGCATAATAAGTTTACGAATAGCTCCTTCTTGAGCATTATTATACATTAATTGTAATTGAGATAAATAAACATCAATATCAACTGGACGATCAGCAATAAGAAGCCAAAAATCATAGTCTATTGAGTTATATAAATTCCGCAGATTATAAATTGTGGCATTTTGGGAGCCTTCATCTAAAATGAAAATATTTTTAGGCATTATCTTAACACCCGTTACAAAATAACCATTATCAAGTTGTATCATCCCATTTAAAATTTGCTTAATTGGTAACCAATCTTCCGTATAATTGCCACTGGGAATTTTGGCATTACTATTCAGTTTCGTCATTATAAATACACCATCCTCTCCAACGATATCTTTTCGGATTTAATATATAAGTTACTATATTGGTAATTAACTGTAATACATTATGATAATACAAAACCGGTGTTACCAAAAAGCCAGTTATCAAAGCTGGTAATAAAATTATAATTAGTTCCCCCATTGAAGCATTCTGAAATATTATCAACATTAGTATTGTTATACTACATCCACTTCCAAATAACGCTAAATCAATGGGAGTAAAAAAGCCTAGTATCAATTGTGATTTTTTCGTATTAGCTGGTATTAAATATCGATTCATTCCCTATTATCCTTCTTTCTTTGCATTAATGACCACCGCCATTATTGTTATTATTTCTATTTTGATTTGCTTGTTGGCGAGATAATCTTTCAATCTCAGCATTAATATCAATATTTCTTTGATTAACACTATCAACTAAAGTTCCCATATCATCGTAATTATTAACCACATTAGTTGTATTAATTCGACCTCTTTCATCAATATGTTCCTGCGTATTTAACGAAGCATTTAAAGAATTAATCCGTGGTTGATTTTCCCGAACTAAATTTTGAATATTTTCGCGATCACTATTTAATTTTGACATTCTTTGAAGATCACCAGTACCTAAATTAATTCCAAAACTTTGAATATTTTGAACTCCTTCCCGTCCATTATATCCTTGTTGTTTAATATATCTTTTTAATCTTCTTTCAGCATCTTGTTTTTGAGATTCAATATGAGCTAAATATCTTGCAAAATCTGCTTCATTATTTATTTGTACTTGATGTCCTGCAAAATCGTGTAATGGTCCAGCAGCACGAGCTTGTTGAAAACTCATACCTTTATACATATTAACTAAATTTTCCATTGTTGATAAGGATTCAGCATTTTGGTTTCCTGTTGCTTGTCGCATAATTCGTTCATTATCCTTAATACTAGACTTTTCTATTAATTCTTTAGCTGTTTTATCAGAACTATCATCTATTTGGATTATAGTTTTATAAAATTCTTGTTCATCTTTATATTGTTCATACGTTCTATTTAATCCAGCCCAATTGCCCAATCTTGTGACTGCATCTTGGGCATGACCTTGCACTGAACCAACAAAACCGCCAATAATTGGGATATCATCCCGTCGATGAGAAGCAACATAATTTGCCCGATTAGCTCGTGCTTGCGTTGTATGCTGAATAGCTGTTCGAGTAGCATTTTGAAATTCACGAACATTTTTTACATTACGGTTTTGCCATGCCCCGCGAACAGTACCGGCTCCAACTCCCGCAGCAGTTGATCTTAAAATATTCCAAATACGGCCTCCGGCATTTTGTCCGTGAGTTGCCCGATACGTAGCTGTGGCATTTTGAACCCCAGATGTTATTCCAGCCCCAATGGCACCAGCCCCGATAGCTCCTACACCCAAAGCTGTTCGTAACACTCCACCCTCGGTAGATAATTCAATCCCAAATAAATCTTTTAATAATTTTGGTACTTGACGAACAAAGAGAATTATTCCTATTATTAATAATACTAAAGTTATTGATCTTTGAGTCGAGGTTAAATTACTTAATCCCCCAGTCACATCAAAAATATTACCAAATTTACTTACTACTAATGTAATTAAATATATTCCTAAATACATAGCAGCAATTCTGACGAAAACATCTAAGAAATTACCTATTACCTGTTTAACCCAAATATCAAAGGCTTTTTTCTTATCCCCAGGAATTATTCGACATATCACAGCAACTGGAGCAATTATTTGATAAAATACTAATTTTACAACCCGAACAGCTAAATCCATGGTATAGCCAATTATAACAAAAAGTAAGACTACCCCAGCAACAGTGGAAACAATTAACATATAATTTATTTCGTCATCGTCTACTGCTTCACTAAAATTTGAAAAAAGGGAAAAAGACTCGCCATTATAAACCGCTTGATAAGCCTCCGCTAAATTGGAAGCTCGACTTGATGAACCAGCATCAATTAGAATATCAGCAGAACACGTTGCTAAATCTTGATTAGCTTGGATACAGGTATCAGATTCTAAATTGGGTAAAAAGAAAGATTGAAAAGTATAAAAAGCCATGGTATTACCGCCATTTTTTTCAATATTTTCGATATCAGTTACCCCAGTTCGATTCAAAATAATTTTAGGAATTATATTCGAATTTAAAATAGCATTTTGCAGATTAAAAGCTACACTAAAAACAGTGGGTAAAACAGCAATAATAACTAAAGATATAACCACATTTTTTATAATATTGGGAGCTGTTTTTTCATCTTTCTTCGAATCATCAGGATTAACAACCGCCTTAAGCAAAGAATAAGCTAAAACAAATAGCATTATCACGCCTAACACTAAATAAATTCGTCCAATAATTGAATTATAATCATCAGCATCAAAAATATTTATTTTAGCTAAAGCCAAAAATATTTCATAAACCCAGCGAATTAAATTATATATAACCCCATCTATATGTAATAATAAAGCATAAATTAATTTTAACATTATTCTTCACCTACCCTATACCACAAGTACCATAGGCGCCAAGCATTGTCATTATTAAATCAACTATAATTGGTAAAAAGAACATTAAAACAGTAAAAACAAACCGTTTAGCTGTTTTTAATCCAGCTTTTTTTATCGCTGCTTTATCTTCTTCTATAATAGCTTTAAGAAAATCAACAGTACTTAATACTAATAAAGCAATTATGGCAATATATTTCATAATATTTAATATCCATTGTAGCCAATAAGCTAAGTCTTTTTTCTCAGGGTCATTAGGATCACCTAAAAGAGCACTACAATTTAAGTTACTACTATTTTCATAAGCTAATTTAACTATTTTATTTTGATTATTATCATTACTATTAATAACTATTTGAGGTTGATATGTATTAACTTGTGCTAAGTCATTTTCTTGGGGTAGAGCTATAACTTCTTTATTAAACATTAAAAACATTCCTATAAAAATGACAATGAAACTAAAATAATGTAGTATCTTGTTCATTTTAAATCACCAAATTTCCTTTTTATTAAAGTGCAAATTCCCACGTAAGTAAAACATAATATAACGTTTTAATTATATCAAAATTATTAGAACATGTAAATAATTTTCTGCGGTTATAAAACCGATAAAATATAGCTTAATATTAAGAAAAATTAAAAATTAATTTTATGATAATCGACAAATTTATATTGATTTTAATTAAACTCTGACATATACTTAAATTAGGGTGTGGTTTACAATGAAAAATAACATGGTAGTTAAAGCAATAAATATTATATTATATTTACTTTTCATCGGGGGAGCTATTGTCTTATTTTTTATACCCGAGATTTTTGATTACTTTGAATTGGACAAACATGTATTTTTTGATGATCATTTTGTTTTATATAAAATGGGAGTCTATTGTTGTTATTTATTTTGCTTATTAATTATATTTATTTTAGCAAGGCTATTTGGAGCAATATATAGTGAAAATCCTTTTTCCTATAAAGTAGTTAATTATTTAAATTCTATTGCTATTTTATTTATGATAGTTTCTTTTATCGTTATTATCAAAATAACATTTATTCCAACAATCATTTCCGCAGCTATTGCGATGGTAACTTTTATAATTAGTTTATGTTTTTTTACAATAAGTGGAATCTTTAAAAATGTGGTATCCCAACAGCAACTGGAATATGTGAGGGAATATGATAGTAATTAATTTAAATGTCATGATGGCTAAACGCAAAATATCCTTAAATGAATTAAGTCTTAAAACTGGTCTTAGTCCAACAAATTTATCTATTTTAAAAAATAATAAAGCTAAAGCAATTCGTTTCTCAACCTTAGAAAAAATATGCAAAGCTTTAGATTGTCAACCCAAAGATATATTAGAATTTAAAAACAATAAATAAAGGGCTATTGCAAATTTTCACTTTGCAATAGCCCCTCTTTTATTCACTAGTACTTTCGATTATATCATCATTAGAACAAGTAAAGTCTAAACTTTTTAAATGCCATCTATTATCATCATTATCTATATAAATATCATAATATAAAGTATAAAGATGGATTTTCTTTTTAGAAATATTTTCTATTTGAAAATTATAATCTAAATCTTTAAATCTTTGACAATATGGTTCACTTTTTAATACATATAACGTATTATTAAATTCTCGATAATGATTAACATCCTCACCATTGTTAAGAAGATCTACAATAAAGGATGACATATTTTCTAAATAATTTTCATCAATAAATTTAATTAAATCATCCAATTTCTTAAAATCTTTTAATAAGTCATCATCAACAGCATAATATTTAATGCCATCATAATCAACATACGCTTCACTTACTTCCACATTTCCTCTTAAGGCATAAGAAATAATATAATCATTTTTTACTAATTGTTTTAATTGTTCATTAGTTAATTTATCAACCTTAAAAAACTTAATATATACAAATATACCTATTATAACAATTAATATTAGTAATATTATCCCTATACCTAAAACTAATTTAAGTTTATTTTTAGGCTTTTTTCCATTAATGTTTTCTTTTATTTTTTCCATCATTTACTCCTTAAACAGCTATGTACGTAAGTCTTATAGTATGTTTATAATACGAATAATCTTCTAAACAACTATATTTACATTGTTTATTAACTAAAGTACCCTCACTACATGATAAACAACTGCTACCGCTTAAAGTCCCAGATGAACATGTATAACCATGAGAACCATCACAATCAGCACGATAGCTATGAAATGTACATATAGCTCGACCTTGGGTAGGTATCCCCGTCACCTTTCCAGTTCCCGTGCAAGATTGATTTTCAGCTGACTTAAGCATTTTATAAGTTTTAGTATAATGCTCCTTACATGATACGGATTCCGTTTGTCCGTATGGATAATAACAACTTGTTGTTTTACCACCAGAACATGTACAATCATATTTAAATACTTTTCCATCTTTTGTATAATCATCACCATAGCAATACCCATTGCTTTCGCGATGTCCACTCTCGCAAACACATTTTGCTTTAGCCGGTTTAGATTTTGGCGGATCATAGCAAGTTCCATCACGTTGCCCTTCATAAATGGTTCCTCCAGTTACAGTATAATAATAACGATCATTAGAAAATGATTCACTGGAAATATATCCTCCTCCATAGGAAATCGAAGAACTCACTATTTTTCTAATTCCACTTAAATATTTAGAATTACTGTAAGAACGTGAACTAGTTTCGCCTGTAGAAATATCAACTGTTTTTTGAACACCTAAGTTACTAACACTAATACTTTTACAATCTTTATTGCCAGCTTTATCCTTAACACAGAAATAGTAAGTTTTGGATGTCCCGCTTGGTGGAGAAGATAAAGTTTGACTTTGCGTTATACTTACAGTTTCAGAAGTACTTCTCCAACTACTCGGATTACTTGTTGTGGAAAAAGCATAAGCAACTATATGAGCTTTATTATCTCTTGCTGAACCGGTTAAAGTTAGACTAGTTACATAATCAGTTGTATTTTTAGAAATACTTACTGAATCTATAACTCGGTCAATATTAGTAACATTATATTCTCTTTTGCCAACATTACCTTTATTATCTCTAACCCAAAAGTAATATTTACCATTTGAGGTTACATCTTTAGTTACCGTAATACTATTTCTAGCACTGACTTTTGTCCAACCACCACTTGGCATACTCGCACTAGTTGAGATTTGATATTCCGTTAAATTAGTTCCGGTAGCTCTTCCTGTTAGTCTTACACTTTGAGTATAAGCAGTCGTATTAGCTGTAAAACTCATGGTATAACCTTTATTAATACATCTTTGGATATCGGATAACGCAATTGTACAACAAACCTCAGTCGCCTTGGTACCTATTTTTCTTATCGTATTATTCCCCAATTTATCAACAGCTTTAACCCAAAAATTATAATCGGTTCCGCATTCTCCTTTGATAGTTCGATTAGTACTAGTTATTTGGGTATCTTTTGGCGTTGTTTTATCATCTTTAGTTTTAATAGCATAATAATATACACTAACTGGGTTTGAAATATCCTTAAATACCGCAGGAGTTATGGTAAATGTTTCATCATTTATTGATATGGCTCCACCGGATACATACTCTGGTCCCTCACGGTCAATATTGGTTATTTGAATAGTCGCATGCGGTTCATAATTTCCTAATTTATCTTTAACATAAAAATTATAAACATCATTTGCCGTAACTTTTAATGTATAGGTTACTTGTTTATTTGTAGGTCCACCGGAAATCTTTTTCCAATCGCTAGCTTTGGGGGCATTATTCTTTGTGGTAAACGCATAGTACTCTAAACCTGATTTTCGGTCAATAGCTTTCCCCGTTAAAGTTAATTCTCTCGTGTAAGCACTTGTACTCGATGTTAAGGTTATATCTCCAGGTTCAACCGCATTACTATCAATATTATCAACCACAGATATATAAGGACTGGCTGATATATTACCGACATTATCTACCACACATATTCCATAAGTTCCAGCTTGAATCTTGGCTTTAGCTTTATTATTAGTTACTGTGGTTTTATATAATGATTTATCTTGAGGACATGACTTTAAATCAGGTGCTAAATATAATCCTTTGACACCCGAGCCATTAAAATCACTGACGGTTATTTCAATATTTTTTTCTGTTGCCCAACCAGAGTCCGACTTTACGCCTGAGACTATTGGTGCTTCTTTATCAACTGCAACAATCCCTTGTCCATTTGATAAAGCCCCATCCATCGTGACCTCAAAACGATAAACACTTTTGGAGGCTTTCGCAACATTAGTTATAATCATTGGTTCATTTCCAGTTTGTCCTGAGGTACTTAACCATGAATATTGATATTCTGGATTATTTATAATCTCCCCAGTTTTATTATGTTTAATTGCTAACGTAATATTATCGGCAAACCATTTATTATTATCCACTTTTTCACAGCCGGTTCCGGTGTACTGACAGATACTATAATCAGTTTCTAACTCATAACCTCCACAGCTACCATCTTTATTGCGATATTCTTTATCGATAAATTTCGAAACATATTCTCCATTTACAAATTCACTTTTAATGGTATAACAATTAAGCGAAGTTTTATCAATTGGATTATAAATATCGGTTTCATCATCAGGTAAAGTTTCGCCCTCTTTAATTAAGTCTTCAATACTTACTAAAGTTATCCCTGTTCTTTTGGCATAATTTGCCGCCTTCGATTCTAAGTAAGATATTAAATTATTGTAGTCCTGCTTTAAAGAATCATCCTTTATCGACATATAGGACACCGCAGAAATCGCAATTATTAAGCCTAAAACTGTCAATGTAGCTAGTAATTCCACTAGCGTAAAACCTTTTTTCTTCTTCATATTCCCTCACTACTTTACTTTAAATCAATTATAAACAATTAATAGACAAAATTCAATATTACTTTTTGAACAAAAATTGGGGTTCCAAAAATCTCATTGCACATTTAATAATAATTTGATAAAATAGGTTTGTAATCTTTTTACAGGGGATTAGTTAAATGGTATAATAGGAGTCTCCAAAACTTTAGTTGGGAGTTCGATTCTCTCATCCCCTGCCAAGGTATATAAGGGCTGTTGGGAAATTAAGTAATTAATTTTTCAACAGTTTTTTCATAAAATTAAAAAAGCTCTGATTTTCTAAGAAAAAAGTGAATGATGCATACAATAATCTAGTTGTATTATTGAAAGTTATATATACTAAATTAAAATAAAAAGGCTATTAAGAAATTAATTACTTAATTTCTCAACAGCCCTTTGTTTTTTTATAATAGATTATTCTAATTATCAGAACTATTATTTTGTAAAATAGTTACAAATTGTAGAACTCTATAAATAAGCTCTAGTAAAGAAACAATCATATCATTTACATATTGAATGTTATATAATTTATATAATTTCTTTAGCATTTTTAATTCTTCATCAGTTGCCATTTTACCATCTTTTAAAACTTCATAAGCTTTATTTTGAGCTTTAATTTCGGTTTTTAATACCATAATTGACATCACAAATGAAACTAAATATAAAACTAAGCCTAAAGAAGTGAATAACATGGTAAATGTTAAATGTTGACTTTTCATAATTAGAACATCGATTAATATACCTATGATGATAAGTGGAAGAAATGCCATAGGTCCAAAATAGATAATAGGTGTTAATTTAATTCTTGCTTCCATATCAGGATCATTTTCTTTATCAAGAATAGCAAAGCAAGACTTTTGCGATGCCATAGCTAAGGATGATACGGAACTTTTCCTCCAAGTTAATCGTCTTAATCTTACTTTTTTGAAAAAATGGCTATAACTATTTCCAAAAAGGATAGAACCACTTGATTTAACTTTTATGTGTTCTAGTCCATTCTCATCTAGTATTTTTCTAGCAATTTTTTCGCCTGTCATATTTAAACTGTTTTGTGTTTTATTGTACTTATGATATTTAATAGCTAAAACAATTTGAACTATAAAAGCAAATATAGATACAATTGCAATTAAAGTTAAAATTATTCCCATTGAAATAATTACGACATCAGATACGTTATTTAGGCTATATCCAAAAGATGTTTCTACTATTTCTCTAAAAGTTTCTGCCATACACTTTTACTCCTCTTTATTAAATATTATACTTTTTTTGGCGAATCTAGTCAATAAAACCGCTAAAAGGGTTAATCCTAAGTTAAAATGTCTAAGTATAATATTTTTAGAAATCCTCTATATATGAGTTACTAGAAAATATTGGTTAATACTTTTGTTGTAATGAAGTTTATGATTCTAATGTTGATTCATTTTGAACAAATTCAGCTACTTCATTATTTATAGGATTATCTTTATATTTGTTTGAAAACGCTAAAGAAGACGAAATAAATATCAGTAGTTTATTAAATTTAGTAGCAGATTTTGACGCATTATCAGAACAAGTTAAAACATATAGTAAAAATTCAGCTATATATATTAATTTAGCTAACATAATTTTAGCACCAAATGATACCAAAGGCGGCATCTTAACTGTTTTCTTACAAAATATGAAATTGTTTGCCTCAAGAGAAACATTATTAAAAATGCTATCGGCAACTGATTTTAAGATTGAAAATATCCAAAAAGCCAAAACAGCTTTATTTATAATAAGCAATAGTAAACCTGTTTCAAGAAGATTAATTTCTTTAATAGTAGAAGAATGTTATTTTGGAGCTACTTTAACTAACGATAAAACTCGTAGATTAAGTATTATTTTAGATGATTTTGAAAATTTAATTCCCATTAAAGAATTTAGTAATAAACTAACACTTTCCAGAAGTCAAAATATAAAATATAGTATTTATATAAGAAGTTTATTAGAATTAAGAAATACTTATGGTACAGAGGGAACGGAAATATTAAAAATGTTATTTGAAAATATAATATTTTTAATGGCAAATGATATTGAAACATTAGAAAATATTTCTAAATTATGTGGAAATCAACAAACAGAAAAAGAGATTGTGCCTTTAATTTCAGTAGAAGAATTAAAATTACTAGACACTTTTGAAGCTGTCATTTTAATACCTCGAATTAATCCTATTAAAACCAAACTATTACCTGATTACAAAATAGATTGGCAATTTAGTGAAGAAAAAGTAGCTATGAAAGAAATAGTAAAACACGAGATTAAAACATATAATTTAAAATAAGAATTATGAAGATATCATTTAATATTAAAATACATATATTAAATTAGGTGATGTCATGATAATTAATTACACCCCCAATGAATTAGAATTGCTAGCTCGAATTATGCGAGCCGAAGCTTTAGGTGAGGGTGATTTAGGAATGCTTATGGTGGGAAATGTGGTCGTAAATAGAGCCCTTGCTAACTGTTTAACTTTTAAAAACATAAATTCAATTACAGATGCGATTTATCAACCAAATCAATTTACAGGTGTCAATAGTTCTTTATTTAATGCCCAAGCAACAACTTTAGAAAAGCAATTAGCCGAAAGAATTTTACGAGGTGAATACTACTATCCGGCGACCAATGCCTTATGGTTTTATTCACCTGGTAATAAACAAAGTTGTAAACAAACATGGTATAATCAAAGACTAGCTGGTAGCTATAAATCCCATTGTTTTTACATACCTGATGCGGGGGTTTGTAATGAACTACATTAAATTTACATGAAATTAATTATTTATTGTATAATTAAAGTATGAAGGTGGTAGTAAAATGTTTTATACTTACTTTATACTTTTTATAATCTATTCCTTTATTGGTTGGATTGGCGAAATTGTCTTTTCTATTATTCAATTAAAAAAAGCGGTAAATCGGGGTTTTCTCATGGGACCTTGGTGTCCTATATATGGATGTGGCTGTTTATTATTAGTAATTTTACTAGCTAAATATGCTACCATGCCTTTAGCTTTATTTGCTTTATCAATTTTAATATGTTCATTACTCGAATATTTTACCAGCTGGATTATGGAAGTAATCTTTAAAATGCGATGGTGGGATTATTCTGATTTAAAATATAACATTAATGGGCGGATTTGTTTGGAAAGTATTATTCCCTTTGGTTTAATTGGTGTTTTAGTTGTGATGTTTGTTAATCCCTTTTTACTTAAATTACTTAATTTAATCCCTAAAATTATTTTAAATATTACTGCTGTTATATTACTTGCTATATTTATCTTAGATGTTATTATATCAAGTAATGTTATCTTTAATTTTAAAAGTGTCATTAAAGATTCTCGTAAAGACTCTACAGAAGCAATAAAAAAATTAGTTATGAAAAAATTTAACGAAAATAATATTTTATATATGCGTTTAGCTAATGCTTTTCCAACATTACATCATAAATTAAACAAGAAAAAAAGAAAAAGAAAGAGAAGTAAGCGTAAGCCATAATGGCTTATAGTTACTTCTCTTTTCTATTTCCAGTTAAATACTTTTTTAATTATCTTTTTTAATTCCGTGGGAATATAATAAGAGATATTATCCCCATTTTTATAAACAAAGACTAAGCCTGATTTCATATCTTGTTGATAAAATGATAGAATATTAGAATTTTCATTATCAATTAATCTCCTAAAAAAATTTTCGGTTAATTTATCATCTTTTGAAAAAGCTAAACATAACTCAAATGTATCTATTATTACCTCTTTTAATTCCCGTATATCATTAACCTGCTCTTTTTTCATTCGTTCTTTAAGAACTTTCTTATCTAAAGCTTTTAAAGAAGATATTAAATCTTCTTTCCCCTTATTTATTAAATACTTTTCATAATCCATTACCAAACTTCCTATCTATACCTAAATTAATAATTATTATTAGAACTAACATGAATACTTTTATCTTTTTTACTAATATCATATAATAATAAACAATTTATAAAACTTGGATAATTATTATATTTTTTAGAATTAATAAATTTCATTAATTCCTTAGATTTACAAGTAAACATACAATAAGCACCAGCAGAAAATGAGATATCATCATAAGTAATAATTCGACAATATGTATATACTTTAATAGGTGATTTATAAGTACTACTTAAAGCAATATCAACTATTTTAAATTTTCTTTTCGTAACAACATCTTGATAAATGATATAACCATTGTTGGCATCAACATCATAAATTTCAAATAAACTTACATAAGAATCTTGCATGGCTTTAAGCATCTTTAATTCTTCTTCATTCTTAAAAAGATTATTTTTAATATAATTATCGGTCATAGATTCTATTTTAGGATGATTATTATAAAATAATAATTCACTTAGTATTAGGGAATTATCTTCGCTCTTTAAATCAACATTTATTTTATCCTTTTTTAATATATGACAATAATCTTCATTAATTATAGCAATACTTTTTTCTAAATCATAATTTTTACTAAAAATATCATCATGCATATGTTCCGTAATTAAACTATGCATTTTCCTTAGATAACTATATTTTTTTATGTGTTCCTTTTGATTCAATTGTTGGCGATTAAAATCAACTAAAAAATCCATTAACGCTTCCATTTGTTTTTGTTCTAATAACTCATCTAGAGATTCATCCATATCTTCTATTCGCATCGTTTTCCAACATCCTTTAACTCTATTATACTTTTTTATTTTAACCATTGTAAGCCATTTTAGCTTATAATATTATTTTATCAATACTAGATTCACTTAAAATCCATCGTCTTCATCATCTTCATATTCATCATCTTCTTCATCAATAAAATCTAGCTTTAAATCATTAAGATTTTCTCTTAATTCCTTATCAGTTTCTTTTGCTATCATCTTATCTATTTTATCCTCAAGCTTATCATAAGCAATAGTTAAAGAATAAAGATTAAATAAATACCCATAAGTATCATATTTGGCAAATTCATTACTAAGTTTACTTTCAAAAAATTTGATAGCTTCCGCATATTTTTCGGTAATTAAATAATAAACATTTATTTTTTCTAAAAAGAGACTTTCCCTGCTTTCAGGTATTTCAAACGTAGTATAAAAATAATTAATAATTTCTCCTAAATTTTCTATATAATTTTTCTTGCAATCCCTAATTTTTTCAAGCATCAAATCAGTATAACATTTAAAAAACATCAACACCCCAAAGTGAATACTTATTTGTTCATCAAAATCATCTAATCTTTTTATTTTTTTCTTTTTTACTATTTCTTTAATTAAAGGATAAGCTTCATCCAAATATTTATAAGATATTTCATTTTCTCGACGAATATCTCGTTTAATAAATAAAGGGATTCTTTTTTTCTTTAAAACTTTATAAAGTAATTGATCTATTTTTATACATTCCTCATCATAAAAAGAATAAAAATCTAGTTCTTTATTATCATTTTTCTTAGGATAATGTTTTAAGGAATCACTAATATATTTTTGATATGGCAAAATATTATCAACCTTATCTATACAGCACTTTTTAAATTTTTTGCCGGAGCCACAAGGGCACGGATCATTGCGACCAACTTTTTTATAAATATTAATATTCTCTTCTAGACTCGTATCAATTAATTTTTCTATCTTTTGCCCCAATTTCTCTTCGCTTATTTCTCCTTCATTTTCATCTTGATTAAAACAATACCACCCTGACATACTATCCACGGTAGAAGTAATTGGTTCTACATCTTCAAAGCGAATATCATAGTCAAAAAGATTATCAATAAAATCAGGATAATCTTGCCACTCAAGTAAATCTTTAGCAAACATTTCTTTAACATCCGGAATCATTTCTTTTAAATGAGCAGCCATAATTACTGTAAAAATTGAATCATAAATTTGTTCACTAATATCATATTTATATAGAGTAATTAATTTTCGTAAATACTTTATTAAATCATTTTTATTAAGTAAGCCATTATTATAAAAATAAATATAAGTTTTAAGTGCACTATCTCTAATATAAGAATCAACTTTTTTACTTTCGATAATTTTATTTAAACCATCAAAATCACCATCAAAGACACTCACGATAATAGCTGATAAAGACTCCATCGTACCCTCACCTATATTATGATATCCATTAATTTTAGGAATAGATAACATTTTTAATATCAAAGGAAACGCTTTTTTTTCTTTAAACTCCGCTAATAAAAAGAGGGAATAATCAACAAAAATAGGAAAATATTCATCTTTGTTAAAATTTTCAATATTTTTATCTAACTCAGCCAATAAATATTTATTAATTTCTCCCTTTTTATTTTCAATTTCCTTAACTACCTCATAATTAAACTTATCAGGATTATCATATAATTTTTTTACTAATTCTTCCATTTTACTTCTCCATCTTAAACTTATATACATTTTTGTCTTCTAAACTAATCATTTGTTAAAAATATTATAATCTATTCTGGGTTAACACTGCAAGTTATTTTGCAAAATGATAGTATCTAAATAAAAATAGTATATGTGAGCTTATTTAATAGAATTCAATATTGTTAGATATGAATCTAAATAAGCTCACATATACCACTTTAAAATTCTATTATAATTCATATCTAACATACTAATTATATCATGCTTGTTTATATTTGAAAATAACCATCAGCACTTTTGCTCATAATCTTAATTCTAATAGTAAATACAATTTTTATAACTTGAGTTGTATTTACTTTCAGAAATAGGATTGTATTTACTA
>CANQCI010000010.1 GCA_947589675.1 uncultured Bacilli bacterium
GAAGAGCCGTATGCGGGAAATCTGCACGTACGGTTCTGAGAGGGTTGTATGGGGTGACCCATACTTCTACTCAATAAACTCTAAATTATGCTATCGATGATGCAAGTAAAATGGTTAATAAAAAAATGAATAACCTTAATAATAACTAAAGGGGAGATTTTTCTTCCTTTTTTAGTGGGTTATTTAGGCACTTTAAAAATTTTTTGAATTTTGTTATTGACAACTATAAATATCGTATGGTAATATTAAGTTACATAAAAGATATGACATAAAGATATTGTTATTTGACATTTAGATAATTGAACCATATGAAAGACAAGACGCAAACTTGTATGGAGGGCATCTTAGCTTATTACCTGATAGGGCGACCTTTCGGGGGATTGAGAAAGAAAATATTAGCAATTATATTTTCGAGGATCTACGAAGTAGAAAAAAGATGCCTGTGGTTTAGTAAGTGGATTTATAAAGCACAAAACTAATCGTGATCATCATAAACTTTCTGATAGAATGCAGAAGAATAACTTTATCACTTATTAGGTTGGCACCTAAAGAGTTATAAAGACGCCTTAAGTCATAATGTTGTAGTTGATACCTGGTGACAGGAGTATAAGATTAGAAGTTGGTTAAAGTAGCACAAATCTACAACAATACTTTTCTGAAAAACGGAAGAGTTTCAAGAGTTTTAGATAATACCTAAGCGTGTGAAATTTGGGAGTGAAATTCTCCCGTAGTGATTGTAGGTAGATGAAAATTAAAGGTCGCACCTTTATGAGGGCATCTACTGGCTAGTGGCTGAATGAAAAAATAGATGTATTTATTAAACTAATGAGAGAATCATCATTATCTAATTGTCAAATAACAATAGAAATTAATACTCAAATTACTGAGTATTTTTTTTGACTTTAATTTTTAGGAATATATGTTATACTTATAATAGTTAATAATTGAGGGATGTTATATGGAGGAAAGTTTTGAAAATGCCAAGGTTAAAGTTTTAATAGTTATATCGATAATGGCGTTATTATTTTCCATTTGTTTAATTAAGTATAGTGATATATTTAAACAAGATAATCATCTAGATGTAGATACTTTTTTTGAATTAAAGGGTGGGAAAGATTATTTTAGTCAAAATTTACAAAAACTTATTCCTTATAGAGAAACTAATAATCCAAAATATTTAACCGCTTATCAAAATAAGAATACTACTGCGATAAATATCAATAATGCTATCTTTTTAAGTATGGCTCGTAATTATATTGCTCATAAAGATGATTTTACATCAACTGAATTAATTGGCATTATTAATCAATTTTATGGTAATGATATTTTTATTTATAATGATACCTTTAGTATTGATAATGAAGAAACCTGTACATATAGTTATGAAAAATATCATTGTGAAAAAACAGCTAAAAGTGGTATAATGTACGCAGCTGTTCGTAATATAACTAATTTAAGAATGGTGAATAATTTATTTTATTTAGAAGAAGAAAATATATTTTTTAGTATTAATGATTTAAATTATAAAATATATAGTGATGGTACTTATCAAAATGTAGTAGCAGAGTTTACCTCACAAGATATTATTGATAGCAATTTAGATGCTACTGACTATATAATTAAAACTTACAATCAATATAAGGTTAAATACGAAAGTACTTTTACTAAAAATGGAGATGGTTATTTATGGAAAGAAACAAAGGTAAATTAAAAATTGGTATTATTAGTTTTTTAATTATTATTGGAGCCGCATTTTTAGGATGGTTTATAGCTGGTGGTTTTCGGCAAAGCCATGGGGTTATCAATGGGTTAGTAGTTAATATTGTTAATTATCAAGATTATTCAACCAAAATGATTACCACTTATGATCAATATCAAAAAGTTTTAGCAGAAAATGGTTTAATGGCGGAAAAAGATACTTTAAAAGAAAAAAATTTCAAGAAAAAAGATTATATTGTCGATTATATACCATATGGGGAAGATTTAAAAGTTAGAAATATTGAATTAACGGTTCAAAATAATAGTGCTAGTTTAATTTATTATGTTAATAAAAGTGTTGAAGAAAATGAAAAATTATTGTTATATTTTATTCCCGTTAAAAAAGGCTCAATTAAAGAATTTACTTTAGCTAATCGGAAATTTGTTTATGAATAATAGGTAAAGGTTAGAAGACTTTTACCTTTTTTAAAGTGCAAAAGGGCAAGGTTTAAAGTGCAAAATTTGCACTTTAAACCTATGGAGCATATTAGTTTGAGATATAATAATAAGATAAATATTTAAGGAGATTTTAGGATATGGATAAATTAGAAGCATGGGATAAAGAATTATCTTTATATGCTAAACAAGGGGAACAAGATAAAGCTAAAATATGGCAAATTGCCGTTGGGCTTCAAGATGTCGATGGCTTAAAACCATCAAAATATTTAATTGATACAGCTAAAGAACATATCGAGGGAATTATTGGCATTGATGAAGCTAAAAGAAGAATAGATGAATATTATAAATTTAAAGAAAATAATAATGAAGAAGCTGATAAAGTAGCAGTTAGAATAACCGAAATTTTAAGTGAAAATAGTTTTAATTTTAATGTTTTAGAACTTAATAATATTCATTTTAGATTATTTAAAGGAATATATAAAGAAGCTGGTAAAATAAGAGATTATAATTTTACTAAGAAAGAATGGATATTAAATGATGATACAGTTATTTATTCTTCTTATGGATTAATAAAAGATACTTTAGAATATGATTTAGAACAAGAAAAAAAATATTCTTATAAAAATAAAACTTTAGAAGAAATAGTAAAGCATATTGCTAGATTTACTTCTAATATTTGGCAAGTGCATCCTTTTTGTGAGGGAAATACGAGAACTACCGCAGTTTTTATTTTAAAATATCTTAGGACATTGGACTTTAAGATAAATAGTGAAGTATTTGCACAAAATTCATGGTATTTTCGTAATTCATTAGTAAGAGCTAATTATAAAAATTTTGCCAAAAATATTTTTGAAGATACATCATATTTGGAAAAATTCTTTTTTAATCTATTAAGTGATACAGAATATGAACTTAAAAATCGCTATACGCATATAGACTATAACGAAAAAATGGCAGGCGAAAAAATGGCAGAGGGATAATTCTATCTTAACACTTTTACTTTTTTTTATCTCATGTTATAATTTGGATAGAAAAGTAGAGGTGTTTTTCATGTTTGGAAAAATAATGTATATTGGAGATAGTGAAGCTCATGTGGAAAATACGCAACAAAATGCCGCTTCATCTGATTTAATGAATATGCATGTTATATTTGAAGAAAATAATCAAAGAATATTAGGAGAAGTAAATGAGTTAAATAAAGATTTTATTCGAATTAGATTTTTAGGAGAATATATTGATAATCATTATGTTAATGGGGTTTTAAGAAAACCACTTTTAACTTCTAAAATTAGAATTATTAATAGTGAAGAATTAATGGAATTAATGGGAACCTATAATGAAAAAACATTTATATTAGGTGAAAGTGCGATTTATAAAGGTTTTAATTTATGCCCAAGTGTTAATGATTTATTCTCTAATCACTTAGCTATCTTTGGTAACTCTGGTTCTGGGAAATCTTGTGGGGTATCACGGATTGTTCAAAATTTATTTAGTAATGAATTAGCTGTGCAATATAATGCTAATTTGTTTATATTTGATGCTTATGGGGAATATAAAAATGCCTTTAGCTCCTTAGATAAAATAAATCCTACCTATAGTTATAAATTTATTACGACTAATCCCCATGATCCGACTGATGTTCCTTTGCAAATTCCGGTTAATTTATTAACGCTTGATGATATTGCTTTATTATTACAAGCCGCTAATCATGCTCAATTACCGATTATTGAACATACCATAAAATTAGCGAAAATATTTTCAGTGGATAGTGAAGAAACTAGAGCCTATAAAAATCACTTAATTGCTAAAGCTTTGCTGGCCGTATTATTTTCAAGTGAAACAACTGCAAATAAGAAAAATGAAATATTTACAATTATTGAAGTATGTAATACCCCAGAATTTAATTTTGATTCCGTTATTCCAGGACTAGGGTATACTAGAACTTTTAGTGAATGTTTTGAAATTGATTCTAATGGAGCTTTTGGGGAATCAGTTTTGATTACTAATTATATTTTAGGCATGATTAAAGATGAATTAGAAACAATGAGTGAACCAGATGGGGCAAGCTATTCATTAAGAGATTTTGCTAATGCTTTAGAATTTACCTTAATTAGTCAAGGTTTCCAACATAATAAAAATTTACATGATGATGCTACTATTTTGAAAGTAAGATTAACAAGTATTATTAATAGTAAAGTAAATAGTTATTTTACGGATAAATATATGGGAGTTCAAGAATTTATTTCTTCCCTAGTTTCAGTTGGCAATAATCAAAAAGCTCAAATTATTAATATTAATCTTGAAGATGTTGATGATGTTTATGCTAAAGTAATAGTTAAGATAATATCTCGGTTAATCTTTAATTTTGCCAAAGCTAGTGAAAGAAGAGCAACAGTTCCTTTCCATTTATTCCTAGAAGAAGCTCACCGTTATATCCAAAAAGATAACGATACTTTCTTAATTGGTTATAATATATTTGACCGGATTGCCAAAGAAGGGCGGAAATATGGGGTAATTTTGGATATTATAAGTCAAAGACCAGTAGAAATTTCCGATACAGTTATTGCTCAATGTAATAATTTCCTTATCTTTAAAATGACTCACCCTTTAGATATAAAATATATTAGTGAAATGCTTCCAAATATTTCTGCAGATATTCTTGATAAACAAAAAGTATTGCAACCTGGTAATTGTGTTTGTTTCGGGGGAGCTTTTAAAATTCCGATGATTATTAAACTAAAAATGCCAGATCCAATGCCTCAGTCATCAAACTGTGATGTTTCTAATTGTTGGCGGGCTGATAGTCCTGTTAGTAGTGCTAGTCCTGTTGGTGCTAATATGAATCCAAGTGGGGGAGGTATGCCAACAATGACGCCAATCCCTCCAAGTAATCCTGGTATTCCTAATCCTATTCCTGCACCAGATGCTAGTATAAATACCGTCCCAGTCAGTGTAAGTAGCACTACACCAGAAAATACCGGAGCTCCTAAGTTCTTTTCTGGGCAAATCAATACTAATTGAAAACAGGGGATAATTATGCTATAATATGCGTATACTGTTATTAAGGAGCGAATTTTTAAATAATGAAAGATTATCTACAGACCAATAAAAAGGGGATTATCTTGGTTTTAATAGGTTTACTCTTTGCTGGTTTGCTATTCATAAAAAGTAATAAAGTAGAAGATTTTAGTAAAAGGATGAAAAGATTAAGTTACGTTGCTAAAGAAGTAGAAGAACCAAATGTTATAATAAGTGTTGATGAAACTAAAGATATAGTTTTGAATGAATATTTTGATGAAATTGACTTTTATGCCAAAACTTTTCAAATTGATGGAAATGTTTTATATAATAAATTAAAAGAGAATTATGATAATTTAGGTTTAGGTAATGAAGGAGTAAATATTGATTTAGTTTTAATTAATTATTTATTTGCTTTAGAAAATGGGGAACCAGCATTATTTAATAAAAAGACTATTAGTCAAGTCAAAACTAAAGATTATATGCTTTCTTTAATTAATTACTTTAGTCATGTTTATGGTAATGTAGATTTTGCCATTGCCGCAGGGATTGCTCAAATTGAATCTGGGTATACAGCTCCACTTATGTTAAGTAAAAATAACATATTTGGAGGTATGTCTGGTAGTGGTTTAATTGGCTATCGTAATATTGAATACGGAATTTTAAGTTACATTCGTCTTTTGAGTGAAAGTTATTTCAGTCAAGGTTTGAATAGTGTTGAAAGAATTGGTTATATTTATAATCCTATTGTTAATGCTCATGGGGCTAAAACAGCCAATCCGACTTGGGTTGCTAATGTCAAAAGAGCGGTTGGCGATTATCAAAATTATCCAGCTATCACCGATTTAACCGGTTTAGTGTCTGTAAATTAAAGAAAAGTTATTGCTTAGTAAAAAGTAATTTGATATAATTAAAATGCCTAGAGGTATAGTTTACATTTTATAAAAACCGACTAAGATAAAAATAAGGGAATCTAATTGGTTAGTGGTGTAGAATACTCACCCATTAAGTGTCGTGAGGATCCTAAAATTAACCATGTGATGCCCACCTCGCGAGAGCGGGTTTTTTATCAGGTAGACTACCCTCCGGGTATTTTTTTAATGGAGGTAATTATGTTTGAGAGAACAATAAAATTAATTGGCGAAGACAATTTAAATAAATTAAAAAAGGCTAATGTGTTAATTGTGGGCTTAGGTGGAGTCGGAGGCATTTGTGCTGAGGCTTTAGTTCGTTCAGGAATTGGCAAAATTACTATTATTGATTATGATACAATTGAAGAAAGTAATTTAAATCGGCAAATAATAACAAATATAAAAACAGTAGGGCAAAAGAAAGTAGAAATAGCTTTAGAAAAGTTACAAAATATTAATCCTGAACTCGAAATTAAAGCTTTAGATATATTTTTAAATGAAGAAAATATTAATAATTTAGCTCAATATGATTTCATTATTGATGCTTGTGATACAGTAACTACCAAAGTATTATTAATCAAATATGCTTTAAATAATAATCTTAAAATAATATCTTGCATGGGAACGGGGAAAAGATTAGATTTAACTAAGTTAGAAATTAGTACCTTAAATAAAACTTATAATGATCCTTTAGCCAAAATTGTCCGCAAGAAAGTTAAAGAATTAGGATTACCTTTAAATATCCCGGTAGTATTTTCTAAAGAATTACCCCTTAATAACGAAAAGGATATAGCTTCAATGATTTTTGTACCCGCAACTGCGGGGCTATTATTAGCTAATTTTGTTATAAAAAAGATTATAGAATAAAAATACTCATTTGAGTATTTTTATTCTATAATCTATCTTTATAATTACTTACTATTTTTAAAGATAACACTTTTAGGATACGGTTCTCTAACATCAGTGTTATATAATATATAATCAATAGAAACATTATAATATTCAGATAAAATAATAAGTTGTTCATAAGTCATTTGATTTAATCCTGTTTCATAACGAGAATATTGTTGTTGTGAAACATTTAAAATTTTACTTAAATCTTTTTGATTTAAATCGTGATCTTCTCTTAATTCCCTAATTCGATTCATTTACTTTTTATCACCAAGTTAATTTTATCTTACCCACTAAGTAAGGATTGAAATCTACTCATAAAACGAGTATAATTTAAAATAGATACTCACTTAGTGAGTAAAGAATAAAAGGAGTTAAAGATGAAAAAAAGAGTTAGTTGGCAATTAGTATCCATTACTTCACTATTTTTATTAGCAATAATTATCGGGGCAACTTATGCCTATTTTCAAGCCCAAAAGGGCAAGGGAACAAGTTCTAATATTACCATTCAAGCGGGAACGACCGATGCTTTAACATTTAGTAACGGTGATGCTATTTTAATCAATGCTAATCAAGATAATTTTAAATCTGGTAGTGCTAATATAACCGATGAAACAGTTGTAACAGCGACACTTACACCCAACAATAATACTAATATAGCAACTGACTATTATAATATTTATTTAGTAATTGAAAATAATGAACTTGATTATACAACTCAGGAATTAAAACCAGAGTTAATTTTAAAAGTAACTGACCCAAATGGTGATATGATTACTGAAATGAAGGGTTTTACTTATATAAAAGACCAAGGTTTTGATATTACTAATATTAAACATGGAGCTTATCCAATCAAATTAAAACAAGAAATTACCGCGGAAAATGTCGCTAAAATAGATGAATGGCAAATTGAAGTTACTTTAGTAAATTTAGGAAGTAATCAAAATAAAAATGCTGGAAAAAGTTTTAAAGGAAGTATTTTAATAACTCCTCAAGATGTTGAAACATATGATTTAGCTGAAATAAAAAAGATTACATCAACTACTACATATAAAAGTATTAAGACAAATCTAGAAATAGAAGAGGGGACTAACTCAATCGATACATACTATTTTGCCATTGAAGAAACCGATGAAGAACCCCAAAATATTAATATGCTAAGTTTAAGTGAAGCTATGAGTTATAGTTATCATGAAAGCAAGGAAGCTTCATATGAATTTACAACAACTGATGATGGTAAACCTTTAAAAGAAAATCAAAATTATAAAATATATTCCTATGCTGTTGATACAGAGGGGTATCAAAGTAATATTTATGAAACCATTATCACAACTGATAGCTATCAAATTCCAGAGGTAAATGTTGCAACTGAAACGACAATTAATTCTATCAAACTTAAAATAACTGTGATAAGTCATGATGGAAATATTAATAAATATACAATAACCAAGAATAGTGAACCAGAAATTGAACTAGAGGGGACTAATTATATTGAATATATTTTTGATAATTTAGATGCGGCTACTCAGTATAATATTAAAGTAGTAGCTCATGATGAAAATAACCGTGTATCCAATCCTTATATTGAAACCATTACCACAGTTGCTAAGACTTTTACTTTACTTGCTAATGCTAATATTGAAAATAATGCTTTTAAAATAACTAATATGATTAAAAATGGAAGCTATGAAAATGGTGAAGAAAATTGGGTTTTAGGATATAAAGTAGAAATTACAACTAAATATGCATCAGATGGAATGCATTCTTTAAAATTTAATACTGTTAATGATTTATCAATGACTAGCCAAGAATTAGAAGTAACTGCTCCAACATACCAACATTCTTATTATGGAAGATTAAAATTCTTATCTAATTTAAATTTTTGTACAAATGATTGCCGTTTTGAATGGTATGCTGGAGAAGAAATTGCAATAAATGATTTAAGGTTTGCTTATAAGCAAATACAGGTAAATAATTGGACTTTAATGTCTGATATTGCTACGCTTAAATCTAATGAATACACCAATGTACCTTGGAAAATTAGAAATTTTCAAGTAAAACCTAACTCTGATAGTTACACTGATGAATTGATGATGATTGATTTAACCGAAACCTATGGTGCTAATATTCCTACCAAAAAATACTTAGATGAAAATTTAGTCTATTTTGATGGAACAGTAAGCATTAAAAGTATTGAGGTAAAAGAGGGAATATTTAAAGTTAATGTTAATACAGGGAATATTGAATGTACTGATGGAGGACAGGCTAATTTAGCATCCGATGGAACTATCACTATAACTGGAACGCAAAAGACTACTACTTGTTATCTAAAATAAAAATACTCATATTTTGTTACGAGTATTTTTGTTTAACTTTATTAATCTTTATTAATTAAAAAGGTAGCTAAAGTTTCAGGATTATCTTCGTTGTATACAATATCATAAATAGTATTAATTAAAGGTATTTCAATATCTTTTTTTCGAAGAAGACGATAGACAGTATCTAAAGTAAAATAGCCCTCAACTGTATTGTCTTGTAAGTATTTATTAATTTTATCGGAATTTTTGGTATTACCAATTGTATAACCAAAACTATAATTTCGACTTTTAGTACTAGTACAAGTTAGAAGTAAATCGCCAACTCCCGCAAAAGAAAGAATTGTTTTAGGATTACCACCTAAATAATAAATTATTTTTTGCATATCCAAAAGTGATTCATTAATTAAAAGAGCTTGCGTTGATTCTGAATAGCCAAGTCCTTTCAAAATGCCGGCAGCAATAGCAATGATATTTTTAACGGCTCCACATAATTGGATGCCAATTATATCATTTGTAGGTCTTAACTTTAAACGATTATGAGCTAAAGCTTTTAATACTATCTTTCTAGTTTTGCGATTTTTGCTTCCTAAAGCTAGAGCCACTGGTTCATCATGAGCCATATCAATGGCAAAAGTTGGGCCAGATATAACTGCGATGTTATCAGTAAGCAAGGTTTTTTCTACAATATTTGATAAAAGTTCTTCTGTTGATTCTTCAATACCCTTGGTAGCAATACATATAGGAATACTTCTTTTATAAAAAGGTTTTATTTTTTGACAAACTATATCAGTATATTTACTTGCGGTTACTAAAAGAATTAAATCAGCTTCTTTTAAAGCATCTTCATATGAAGTTGTTAATTTAATATTTTTAGGGATATTGACATCCATTATTGACTTTAACATATGAGTTTCTTTAAATTCTTCATAGGTTTTAATATTTTCTGTCCACATCATTACTTTATTATCATTTTTGGCTAAAGATAGGGCTAAAGCTAAGCCATAGGCACCTGTGCCAATTACCGTTACATTCATTTGTTATCACTCCTCATTTCATTATGTAATTTATTTAAACTCATTTCCACTTTATTATTTTTACCATTGTAATATTTCCGTCCCATTAAATTAGCTGGTAAGTAATCTTGTTTAACCCAATCATTAGAATAATTATGGGGATATAAATAATTAGGACTACTTTTTTTAATATGATTAGGAACATTTCCAGTTGATCCTTTGTGAATATCATTTAGGGCTTCATCGATTGCTAAAACAGCACTATTACTTTTAGGTGATAAAGCCATTTCAATCACAATTTCCCCTAAAGGAATACGAGCCTCAGGTAACCCCACTCGTTCTGCCGCTTCAATCGCCGCATAAAGGCGAGGACCAATTCCCGGATTAGCTAGACCAATATCTTCATAAGCAATAACTGATAACCGGCGATAGATACTATCTAAATCCTCAGCTTCAATTAACCGAGCTAAGTAATGTAAAGAAGCATCAACATCACTCCCACGAATTGACTTTTGAAAAGCACTTAAAACATCGTAATGCCCATCTTCATCTTTATCATGAAAAAATACTGGTTTAGAATTAATATTTTTTATAACTTCTAAATCAACTTTTTGATTAGATGTCGAATAATAACCCATTTCTAATAAATTTAAAGCGGAACGCATATCGCCACTAGATAATTTAGCAATATACTTTAAGGTTTCCTCATCAATCACTATATCCTTTAAATAATGACAGGCTCTTTTTAATCCCTCGATGATATCGTCTAAATTAAGTTCATGAAGTTCAAAGATTTGACAGCGACTTCTAATGGCAGGATTAATCTTATAATAAGGATTACTGGTGGTAAGTCCAATTAAAATAACCGTGCCATTTTCAATAAAAGGAAGTAATATATCTTGTTTATCTTTATTCATCCGATGAATTTCATCAATAATTAAAACCATTTCGCCATTCATTTTTGCTTCTAATATTGCTCCATCAAAATCAGCTTTATTATTAATTGTTGCATTCATAAATTTATATTTAATATTTAATTCTTTAACTAAAGCCGCAGCAATACTGGTTTTACCTATGCCAGGTTTCCCATATAAAATCATTGAAAATAACTTCTTATTTAAAACTAAATTACTTAATATTTTATCTTTACCAATTAAATGACTTTGACCAATGACCTCATCTATTTTCTGAGGTCTTATTTTATCTGCTAAAATTTCCATAACTATCACTAAAATAAATTATAACACAACTCCCAGATTTTGATATAATTAAAGAGTGATAAATGATGAATAACTTAATAGATAAAATAAATGAATTAAATAATAATAGTATCAAAGAATATTTTGATTATCTTACATTTGAACGAAAATTAAGTGATAATACAATTATCTCTTATATGGAAGAACTTATTCTATTTCAAGAATATTTACAAAAAGATATAGCTACTTGTACTAAAGATGATATTAAAGATTATCTATATAATTTAGAAAAAACGATGCGAACCAAAGCCCATTATTTAACGGTATTAAATAATTTTTATAAATATTTAGTTATCAATGGAACTCTAAAAAATAATCCTTGTGAAACTTTGAATCAACCCAAGTTAGAAAAAAAATTACCTAAATATTTAACTTTAGAAGAAATTGATAAATTACTTGATATAAGATTAACTAAACCGATTGATTATCGTAATAAAGCTATGTTAGAAGTAATGTTTGCAACAGGAACTCGGGTTAGTGAATTATTAAATTTAGAATTAAATCAAATTGATTTTGATGAGTGCTTAATTAGAGTAACTGGTAAAGGGAAAAAAGAAAGAATTATTCCTATTTCTTCAATGGCTCTTAAATATTTAAAATTATATATTTATGATTATCGCAAATATTTATTAAAGAATACTAATAATTATGTCTTTTTAAATAGTCGGGGAGGGAAGATGACTAGGCAAGGCTTCTTTAAAATATTAAGAGAAATAGCGGAGGAAAATCACCTAAATAAAGAAATATCTCCCCATGTCTTAAGACATTCTTTTGCTACTTATCTTCTTAATAATGGGGCTGATTTAAGAATTATTCAAGAATTATTAGGTCATGAGAATTTAAGTACAACGGAAATTTATTCTCATTTAAGTAATGAAAAAATAAAGAGTGATTATCAAAATCACCCTCGAAGTACCAAAGAAAAAGGGATAAATTAAAATCTTTATCCCTTTTATAATTACTATCTAGCTTCGTTATTACGAGCTTTATTATTTGCACGGCTGTTAGCTTTTTCGTTAGCTTGTTGTTTGTTATTTGCTCTATTGCTGCAAGATGAATTATTATTTCTTGCACTTTTTTCATTTCTTAAATTACTCATATCTTTACCTCCCACTATTATTATGGTCAGGAAAATAATTATTAATCCCTTAAATTAATGGTAATTATTGTCTATTTATTTAATTATTATTTAACTAAATATTAAACATTTCTTTTTATAAAAAAGAACCAATAAGCCATTTTTTACTTGTTTAATTCATATAATTAATTGGTGATACCATGGTTTTTATTCCTTTATTAGTATCTACTTTAGCAGGATTTTCCACAATGCTTGGTTCATTGGTAATATTTTTTAAATTAAAAGAAGAAAAATATAATAAATTTATTACTTTATCTCTTTCTTTTTCTTTAGCTATTATGATAGGCATAAGTATATTTGATCTTATACCTGAGTCTTTCTTTAAATGTATTTATACCTATGGATTTAATAAATCAATTATTATATTATTAATAGCTTTTATTTTAAGTTATATAGTGATTACTTTGATAAGTGGTTTAATGGATAAAGAGGGAATTAAAGAAGATTTATATAAGCTAGGACTTCTTAATATGCTAGTTTTAATACTTCATAATTTACCTGAGGGAATAGCTACTTTCTTAAGTAGTTATCAAGATCTTAATCTGGGCTTAAAACTGGGTTTAGCTATTACTTTACATAATATTCCCGAGGGTATTGCTATCGCAGTTCCCATTTATTATTCTACTAAAAGTAAGAAAAAGGCATTTAAAGCCACATTCATTTCTAGTTTAGCTGAGCCGCTTGGAGCAATACTTGCCTTTATATTCTTAAAAAATTATATTTCCGAAATGCTTATTAGTATTGTTTTAATTGTCGTAGCTAGTTTAATGATAACTTTATCAATTCAAGAAATGTTACCTAAAGCTTTAAAATATAAAGAAAATAAATATATTTATTTAGGTTTAATTCTCGGGATAATTTTAGTCTTTTTTAGTCTTTTGTTAGGTGCCTAATTTATAGTATAATAATACATGAGGTAAGATATGAATTTAGTTTTAGATATATTTTATAAAGAAGTAATTAAGGAAGCCAGTAAGGGAGAAATAGATAGTTATTTAATTTATAATGTTATATTTGCTACCACGATTGAAAATAAATTAATAACCAATGTGGTAAAGCCAGAATTATTTGTTCCCACTTTACTTATTAAAAATAAAGCGGCGTTTGATAAATTATTAATAATGTATACTAATATGGCATATGAATTTTATAAAGATAAATTTCCCGAAGATATTAGTGAACATGATAAAATTAAAAGTATTTTAGCTTTACTTTGGAGCAATGCCACTAGTGAAGATTTTAAAGATCCAATTATGTATTTACAAAAAAGAATAAGCTTTTTTAATTTAGATAACCTAGATATTGAGGCTGATAGTTCTTTAGGGAAACTAAAAATTAATTTAATTAAAGATGAATTATGTAATGAAACCCCATATTATTTAGAAATTAAAGCAAATGATAATATGCTTCCTAAAGTTTCTTTAGGTATTTTTGATGATACCGGTTATATATATGCTATTCAAAATAAAGAAAAAAATCGGGATAAAACTTTAAATCGACAAATGTATAAAGTAAATGTGGGAATTAATTTAGACTTAGAAGAAAGTGATAATATTATGTTTCCCGAAAATCTTAAAGGAGTTACTCCTTCAACTTTAATCTCGGCTACTATTGCTCTTGCTTATTTAAAAAACTTAGGAGTTAGTAAAATAGCCATACCTGTTTTTTTGCCGGTAAGATGGAACTCAAAAGAATTAAGTTTTCCGAAAAAATATCAATATATGCAAAAAAGAGGGCAAGATAATCCTAATTATTTAAAGGAAGCCATGGCTCATCATGAAGAAATACAAAGAAATCTTAGTGATAAATTTATTCGTACCTTTAGAAGATTAGATTATCATTTTAGTAATATAGAAATTAATGCACTACCTTTTATTCATGCGGAGGACATGCTCATGACCATTGATGATGATGTTGATTGTAATAATCCCTTACTTTTAGAGTTATACCAAATAGTTAGGCAAAAAAATTATCGTAAATAAATGAATTTATGGTATACTAATTAACCAAAGGAATTACTATTTCGAGGTGATTAATAGACCATGAATAATATAGAACTATATATAGAATTTCCTAATCATATAATTCATCGTACTTTAATATATTCCGTTAATTTAACTACTAATGGGGAAGTATTAATTAACTTTATAGATTATGGAGAAGATGATCATGATTATATTACCAGTTTTACTTTAATAAAGAAAATTAATAAAACTTGGTTTATTATGCCTACAAAAGATAATTATCGGGACTATACTTTAGTTTATGATAATGACTTAATTCTAAGAATTATTGAAGAGCTTAGAACTTATCAAATTATATATCAAGCTCCTTTAAAAGAAAATAAATTAATAACTTATTCAGATTACGAAGAGATAATTGTTATCTTACCAAGTAATCTTTTAACTAATGATGTTATATTTTATTCGGAAAATCCCCATGATTTAATGGCTATTTTTGATATGCTCTTTTTTAAAGAAAGTAAACAAGAATGGTTGATGCCTGAACGTCAATGCTATGAAAATTTGACCCCATATTATGTAAGTCGGATAGCTCAAGTTAATTTAAATCAAGCTTATCATCAATTATGTTTATATTTAAATAGCTTAGCCAAACCAAGAGGTGAGGGGAGAGTAATTATATATAATCCTAAAGACCAAGAAAGAACACCGATTATGAAAGCTGATAATACCATTGAGGCTTATGCTGATGAGAATAATCAAGTAATTTATAAATTTATGATTTGTAATAATAAAGAATTACATCTCCAATTAAAAACTTCTAAATTCTTATATTTAGACCAAGAGGGAAATTATTTATATTATTATAAGAATATCTTATAAAAAGGTTATTCTTTCCCACAATTTAGTTTACATAATATATATTATTTAGTAAGTTCTAATTTATAGATAAGTTTAAGATTATAGATTAATTAATAATATTTATAACTTAGAACTTACTAATTTACAGTTGGTTAGATTTATGATATGGCTTAGATGTTTAAGCATCTATTATAATCAAGTCATGCATCTTATACAAATGCCAAATAAAAAATAAATAATTTATACTTAATATATAGATTATTTATTTATAACCTTATATTTATATATAATAAGGTTATAATATGCGTAATACCTCCCCTCTTGGGACTAAAAATATGCGAAAGGGGACTTTTTTTAAAAGAAGGGGACTTTATTTTTTAATTTGGTTTTCTTTTAAAGAATAGATTATGATTAAAAGAAGGGAACATAAAAATCCTGCGATAGTATCGGAAAAATAATGAACACCTAGATAAATACGACTAACCATAATTAATAAAACCATTAGAAAAAGGGGGATTTCCCTTTTTAAGGAACGCTTCCCCTCTTTATTTAGATAATAAAGAAGTATCATGACTAAGGAAGCACTTGCCATCGTGTGTCCACTGGGATAACTATAGCTTTTTTCTATAACTAAAGGTAAAATGTTTGGCCTAGGTCTTGCCACTAATAGCTTAATAATATTATTTATAATAGTTGATGCTATCATAAATAAGACGATTCCCCTTCCCTTAGCATCACCTTTAAATAACCAAAATAAGAAAATAGTTATAAAAACCAGGAAATAAACACTTCCAAAGAACGTAATAAATTTCATTACTTTAGTTAAATTAGGATTAATAAAATAACTAATTTTTTGATAAATAAAGTTATCAAGGGCTAAGATTGAACCATTAATAACCAGTACTGTTAGAATTATAAAACTAATAAAAATAATTATACCTATAATATGTTTCTTTTGCAAAATAAATCCCCTTTCCTTTTATAAAAAATAAATAGGTCTAACCTATTTACTTTCTGTTTCTACCCAATAATAAGTACCATTTTGACTTTTCTTAAAGGTATGTTCATATACTGTACCATACTTTTTTAAAAACTTATAATCTATTTTGTCTTTATTTGTTATTTTACTACATTCATCATTTTCTAAATCATTAGCATAATCTTGATAACATTTATCATTTTCAATCTTTAAAAAATAATCAGTAATTTTAATAATATCATCTTTTTGGATAGCTTTTTTAATATTTCGATAAGTTTTAGGTACACTACCAACTGTCACTGTATAAGTTTCGGATAAACCACAGTAGTAATATTCACCATCAGGATAACAAATATTACTATTATTAATTTGAATTGCTTCATAATTTTTTATATCTTGATTGTAAATTTGTTGGTATCTTTTTAAAACTTCTTCTTTATTAAGTCGATAAACACTACAAACTTCATCTTCATAGTTGTCAGTGGCAAAAACAATTTGTTCACTATCCCCAATTTGACAAACATTATTTTTCTTCTTTTTATCAATTTGGATTAACTTAGCTTGATCACTTAAATAAAGAGAAGCTAAAGCATTACATAATTTTTTTGGCTCATCTAAATCAGCATATGTCGTCTTCCCTTTTTGATAAGTCATTAAGCCATCACAATAGGTTAAATCATTTTCCCCTAAGTAACTATATAAATCAATAATTAATTTATCATTTACTTTAATTTGTTTACCATTAATGAAAGTATTTATCGTTAATAATAACAAACTAAAAATAATAATAGCAACAATATAAATAATTATTTTTAAGATAATAGGTTTATTTTTCATATTAATTATTATACTTTACGAGATTGGATTTCGGCAATCTTTTCAAATACTTCGGTGGCATTACTAGAATTAATATCCATATAACCAAGTTCTCTTAAGGCTTGAATTTTAATAGTATTTAATTGTTGAGTTCGACTCATTTTTTCTTCATTCTTTTGTTCTATTTCCATAATAAAACGTTTATGACTTTCCGCTAATTTACTTTTGCTTGCTCCCCCATTATTATAAAGAGTTAAAGCGGAATATAATATTCCTTCAAAAATAAATTGTTTATCTTCATCAAAAACATATTCTTCGGGTTTAATAAAACCATTAGTTTTGGCCATATATCCTAAGATATATTTGATTTCGGGAACATTTTCCATAGATTGCAATAAATAATATAAATATCTTATGGCATCAGGAGCTGTTTCATCATCTTCATCTAAAAGTTTTTCTTTTAATAAAAAACTTATATCACTTAGAAGTGTCCGATTATCTTTACTTAACCCATTCAAATCTAAGAAATTTTCGACATCCGCGGAGTTTTTAACCGCTAAATTAAGTCTTTTTTCGACTTCCATTAAATAAGAAGTATTAACAATAATATTGCCTATTTCTTCTTCACTACCATCTTTAATATCTAAAAGTTGGAGTAATAAAACCTTTTTTTCTTTAGGCCATTTGTCTAAACTGTCAAGCACTAAGTAATTGTACACCATTTGGCGACTTACGCCTAAATACTTGGCTAATTTAACTTTGGAAATGCCTAATTCCTGTAATAAATCATTTAATCTGTCCATTTTTATTCACTACCATTCCTTCACTTTTACATTTTAATTATACATAACTTAACATTTAAAATCAAGCTAATTATTGTAAATACCATAAATTCTCATTATTTTTTTTGACACTCTTAATAAAGCCACAACCTAAGCATTCACTTCCAAGATATAACACACAAGCTTGCCCAGGGGTAACACTCTTTACTTTTTCGGGATATTTAACAATAATATCGCCATTTTCTAAATACGTTAAATTAACCGCATGATCTTTATCTCGATACCGAAATTTTGCGGTGCAAAAAGTGGGACGAATGGGACTAATAAAATTAACATTTTCAATTACACATTCATCACTTAATAAATATTCATTATCTTCACCAAAAGCTACATATAAAATGTTTTCTTTAACATTCTTCCCACAAACATAATGACGATTTAAATTGCCACTGATGCCCACATGCCGTCTTTGCCCTATTGTATAATTCATTAATCCCTCATGGGTACCAATTACTTTTTTACTTTTGACATCGACTATATCCCCAGGATTAGGTTTTAGGTAATTAGCGAGGAACTTTTGAAAATTTCGTTCACCAATAAAACAAATTCCCGTGGAGTCTTTTTTCGAAGCGACATTTAAATTGTTTTCAAGAGCCATCTTTCGCACTTCTGGTTTAGTATAATCACCTAAAGGAAATAAAACTTTGCGAAACATTTCTTTATTAACATCGGCTAAAAAATAAGTTTGATCTTTATTAACATCTTTAGCCCTTTTTAAAAGCCCATTTTCTAATTTAGCATAATGCCCCGTGGCAATATAATCTGCTCCTAGTTCTTCGGCCTTTTTAATAAATAAATCAAATTTAATAAATTTATTACATAACATATCGGGATTAGGTGTATGTCCTTTTTTTAATTCTTCTAAAAAATATGTAAAAACATAATCCCAATATTCTTTAATAAAATCAACCCGGTGAAGTTTAATTCCTAAGATATCACATAATTTCACGGCATCATTATAATCTTTTTCCTGAGGACAAATATCCGTAATGTCATTAGGATTACCTAAAATATCATTATTAATATTACTATCCCAATTCCGCATAAATAATCCCTCAACAACATACCCTTGTTCTTTAAGTAACAAAGCACTAACCGCTGAGTCTACGCCTCCACTGATGCCCACGATAACTTTTTCCATATAAATCACTACTTAAGTATAACTTAATTTATTAAAAATTTAAAGATATTTAGCATATTTCCTCCGAGAAAATAAATGAATATATCACTAATTATAATAAAACTTAAAAAGACTAAGCTTTTCTTAACCGTTATTTCTAATTTATCTTTACGATAATTTTTATTCTTTAAATAACCCCAGAAACAATTTTCGCCAATCCGAAATAAATAAGTAAAATAAAAGAAAGACCAAAATAAAAATAAACCTTTGGTAATGATAATATATATTAAACTAAATAAATACCCTTTTAAACCAAAGATACTTCCTAAAGAAGCAATAATAAAACCTAAAGAAAAACCATTATAAAATATATAAAATAAATAAATGGGCATTCCCAAGATAAAAAAGGAGATAACTAAGAATAAAGAAAGGACTAAAATATGGGAAAATATATAATTAATTTTAATATTTTTTAAATTAATTAACCATTCATTAATATTAGTTAATACAATTTCTTTATTAGCTTCATCTATACTATTTAAAAAAGAAAACCCCATTATTAAACCAATTAATAAAATGATACTAAATAATATTAAATACTTTTTCCGAGAGCTTGTCCACACATTTATCACCTATCTAATCTTATTGAAATATCCCTTAAAATATGATAAATTATTAATAACGAATTTGAAAAGTGGTGATTTAAGTGAATAAAAAAGTTCAAAAAATTGTGGCATGGATGATGCTTTTAGTAATGGTGGCAAGCTTTGTGGCTGGGTTAATAGTTTATATATTATAAAAAAGGCTTTTATTCAAAACTGAATAAGCCTTTTTTTAAAAACGAAATAAAAAATCAAATAGAAGTTCAAACTTCGGGGCTAACATAAAGACGATGAGCATAGCTCCCACTAAAAAAGGTCCATAGGGAACTTCATTATTTTTTATTAAATATAAGCTTGCGACTGAATATGGTAAAGCTAAAAAAGTAGAAAGAATTAACACAATCAAGCCTAAGCGAAAATCTAAAAGTAAACCAATTACAAAGGAAAGCTTAATATCTCCCCCACCTAAAGCATCTCGCTTAAACATAAACTTTCCGAGTTGTTGCACTAAAAGCATAATTACAAATAAACAAATACCACATAAAATGCTATATAAAGTTGGTTTTAAACCTAAATAAATTAGTTTTAAATTAATTATAAAGACACTAGAAACTATTAAAGGACTATCTAAAATAATCATATATTTAAAATCACTAATATAAATTATGATTGTTAAAGAGACAATAATTAAATTGATTAAAAAATTATAACCAAAACCAAAATATAGATAACTAGCTAAAAACATAGTACCAGTTATAAGTTCGACAATGAGGTGTAAAGGATCAATTTTTTGCTGACAAAAACTACATTTACCGCCCTGAATTATATAAGAAAAGACCGGAATTAAATTATACCATTTTAAATCTTTATGACAATTATCACAATGGCTTCTTGAAAATAAGACATCTTCTCCTTTCGGAAGCCGAGTTGCAATAACTAAGTAAAATGAGCCTAAAATACAGCCCATCATAAATACTAAAACATAAATCATTTTGCCACCTAAACATTTACTTGTTCATAAATAGAGAACATTGGTACAATTACAGCAATAATGATTATCCCAACTATTAAAGCTAGAAAGGAAATCATAACTGGTTCAATAAATGATTTTAAATTACTAACTAAGTTTTTATGCATGCCGCGATAATAATCACTGACCTTTTGCATCATTTCGCCGAGTTCCCCCGTTGATTCTCCGGTAACAATCATGTAGTAAGCCACATCTGGAATCGCCCAGTGGTCTTTGAAGGCTTCACTAATTTTTTCCCCTTTAACAATATTATTAATAGTTTTATAAAGAATAGATTTATATACTTCATTGGAAGTTATACGACTTAAAATATCCATACTATCGGTGATAAAGACATTATTTTTTAATAAAGAGGAAAAGGTTTTGGAAAAAATAGTTAATTCATTATAAATAATAATATTTTTAACTACCGGAATGTGCATTAACAGGACTTGAAAACTAGTCCGAAAGGCTTTAACTGATTTATAAGCTACTACTACTGAGGTAATCCCAATGCCCACGGTTACAATCATTAATAGCCAATAAGCTTTAATAAAATCACTGACATCAACAATTATTTTAGTAAGCCCCGTAATTTCGGTGCCATTTGAAGCATAAATTCCGGTAAACTGTGGAACCACAAAGGTTAAAATAAAGATAATAACTGCTGTAGCAAAAATCGTAATAATCGCCGGATAAGTAATTGCACTTATCATTTGTTTTTTAGTTTCATCGATTTCCGTATAATAATTAGCCATATCATCTAAAGTTTCAATTAAGGTTCCACTGGCCTCAGCTGCTTTAATCATGTTAATTAATAAAGCTGGAAACATATTTCCCTGTTTTTCCATTGATCTGGAAAAAGATTCACCTAAAACCAGTTCATAAGACATGGATGAAAAAGCTTGACTTCTAGTTTTACTTCCCTTCATTTGGGTATTTAAAATTTTAATTGCTTCATTTAATTTTAATCCTGCCTTTAAATAGGTAGATAATTGGGTCAACCAGAAAATTAAATCTTTAGTTGACATGGTTTTACTACCTAAAATAGAAGTATCTTTATAAGCAAAATCAATAAATGGCGAAGTTTTAATAACATAAACTTCATAACCTTCATTTAATAAATAGGCATTTATATCTAGTTTTGACAACCCAGACATTGTTCCTGTCGTAATTTTTCCACTTGGTTCTTTTATTTTAAACCAATAAATATGGGGATTGGTACTTCTAGAAGCACCGGCATTTTGCAAATCAATAACTAATTGTTGTTTTTCTTTTTCTAATTTAGCAAGGGTTGCTTTACTATATTTATAAACTTTTTCTTTTTTCTTTTTTCTTTTAGTCATTTCATAGATGAGTTCTCCCTCTTCTAGGACGTTATCTTTCATGGTGGTACTTCGATAAGCTTTATCAGCTTGATAACTTACAGAATTAAATAATTGAGCCCATAGTTCAAAGCACATAAATTTAATCCCTGTATAAGTATATCCAACAATAGCAACAATCGTTAAAAAAGGAGCCTTAAAAAGTTCTTCAAATTTATTAACTTCTGGTTCTTTACTTGCTTGAGGATTATTTTTATTAACTGCTTGATTCATCACTTTACCTCCCTATTTTACTATTAATAGTATAGCAAATATCTTCATTATTCGCAATGAAATTATCATATTTACTATCACCAAGTTTTCCCGTCATAATAAGTATAATTATCAGCTTCTTTCGAGTAATTTAAATCATCTGTCCTTTGTTCTAAGGATTCTTGTTGCCGTTTTTTTAATTCTTCTTCATAATTTTTAGATGGCGTATCATTATTATCTTCTTCTTTATTACTTGCATTACTCTCATCATTATTACTATCTTTAAATTTTTCTTCTAATTTTTTAATTTCTTCTTCCAAATTTTCGGCTTCCTCAGATTTACCCTCATCCCCATCCTCAGTCGCACATTCATCCTCATATAAAACATTCTTCGCAGTATTTAATAAATTTAAATCAGGATTATTTTCATCAAATTTCCCTAAATAACTTAAAGCCAAATTAATTCTCACTTGGCAAACACGCCTAACTGGGGGTTTTAATTCTAAAGATTTTTGATATTGATCTATGGCTTGCGAGAAATTTTTTAACTGATAGTTAAGATTGCCATGATTATAATAAACAATATAAGGTTCTGATAGATTTAAAAAATATAAAATCTTAATTAAATTTTGGTCATAATTTCCCTCATTATAATCATTAATAATTTTATTATTAACAAAATAACTAACGGAAAATTTAATAAATATTAATGAAAATACTAAAATTAAAACCATCATAACTTTTTTCATAGACTTCTCCTTTTATATTCTTTATATAATAAAACTAAAATAACTAATAAAGGAGGAATTAATATATAGTAAGTATCGGTATAATTACTAGCAATTTTTTTCGCATTATCACCATTTTTAGATTGGGATAAAACTTGTTTTATTTTGGCATGAATACTACTAGCATTTGTTATATGAACATAGTCAATATTTATATCTTTGGCAATTTGCTTTAAATTATTTTCATCAATTTTAGATATGGCTGTTTTATATGGCCAACTCGAAGTATCTTCTAAAACTAAAGTCTTTTCCGTGTAATCATCATTATAATGCATAATTCCCCCTTGGGTTGTGCCATAGCCTAGTACCACCCCATCCGAAACATATTTACTAAGTTCCTTAAAAGATTGTAATTTTGAATCATCGGTTATCTCGCCATCACTAAAAAAGAAAAGAATTTTTTGCCTTTTTTCATCCTTATTATTACGATTTAAAACTTTGGTAATATCATTAATCGGGGTATTTAAAGATGAACCTCGAGCATAAAACGTAGCTAAGGGTTTTAAGACCGCAATCGCACTAGCAACCATATCCGCATCATATGTAAAGGGGGCAACAACTTGCGAAGTATTATTAAATGTTATAAGAGCAAAACGGGCTCCAGCCAGATTATCGATTATATAGTTACAATCTTGTTTTACCGCTTCCATTCTCGGTTTTTTATTATTTCCGTAATCCTCCGCATACATACTTATGGTATTATCTATAACAAATAAAACGTCTAAATCATTAGTTAACACGTTAGTTTCCCCACTCGGGATCATGATTCGTAAATTAATTAAAAATAGAATTATAATAAGACCTAATTCGTAAAAATATTTTTTACTTTTTTGGGGTTTACCAAGAATAATGATTAGTATCACTGAAATAAGGCTCATGAGCCACCCAGGAATCATCGGAGCTATTTTCATGGTATCACCTTCTTATTTAGAAGAATTAAACTAATTCCCAGTAACAATAAAAGGATAAACGGAATAGTTGGGACATCAGTTTCTTTAACTTCTCCTTTTTTCTTTAGAAGAGACTTACTAGTTTTTTCAATATCACTAACAATATTTTTAACTAAAGAAGTTTTCCCTGCATAATATTTACCCCCAGTTATTGCCACAGCATTTTCATAATCAGCTTGATCTTTTTCATTCATCTTTTCAATCCCTATTCCATAAACTATTACCCCTTCTTTTTTACTAAGGGAAGCAGCTTCCTTTAAAGTTAAAAGAGGATCTCCAGCTAAAGAATTATCTGTCGACATAATAATTATTTTCGTTCTATTTTTATCTTCCTTAGCAAAATTATAAACACAAGTAGCAAGCCCATCGCCAATGAGCGATGAACCTCTTTCTTCATAACCAATATCGGTTCCATTGGCAAGATAACTAGCCGTGTAAAGATAATCAGGAGTCGAAAATATATCCAAATCTTTATCCATCGTATATTGAAGCGATTTTTTCATTTCATCTAAAACATCTAGCACATACTCATAATCATCAGTTAAAGGAACTAAAGTAACTGAGGAAGTATTGAAAACCGAAATACCAAATCTTTCCCCTTTAAGCGATTTTACAGTATCTTTCAAGTTTTCAATTAATTCTAAATTAAGTTCATCCACCGATGCCGAAACATCCATACAAAGAAAAATATCCCGATTATATTCCTCATCACTAACATTTTTCGTGGTAAAGGGACGAGCTAGCATTATACAAGCCACAATAATACTAAGTAAACAAATTACTTTCGTAATATTTATAAATAATTTATATTCTTTTAATTTTTTTTGAAAATAAGGTAGCTCTCTAACAAAGCTGGAATTAGCTAACTTTACCCCTGTCTTATATTTTTCTTTCTTTTTCTTAATAAATAAACAACCAATAATAATTATAAAACCCAAAATTATAGCTAAAGGATATCTTACTGCCATTTTAAAATAACCTCCCTTGTTCGCTTAATAGAAGCCATAATATCACCCTTTATCCCTAAAGCAAATTCGGGATGATAGTATTCCGTGATTAAAGAAGTTAAAACTGGCATATTCACCCTTTTAATTTCCTCTAAAGTATAATTTTGCACTTTAATTCCTGTTACTTCAAAAATAAAGTGGCGAATCAATTTACTTAAATTCTGATAAGCTTGACGGGAATCTATTTTATTTTCGCTAGTTTCTTGCCAAAGATGATTAATACTAATAATATATTTCTTTTTTATATCTTCAACATTAATAGGTTTTACAACTTTAATAGGTTTCTTACCTTTACTTTGTTTATTCAAAAGAAAATATAATATTAAACATAAAATAATAATTAATAAAATAATAATTGGTATAAAAGAATAAGAAAACATAGCTTGTAATTTAACTGAAGAAGACATATTTATGACTTTCTAATAATTCAATAATTTTCGGAGTTATTTCTTTAAAACTCCCAATTGAAACAAGACAAATTTTATTTTTTCTTAATCTTTCTTTATTACTTTCATAAATTTTATTTTTCGTTTCTTTTTCCATTTCCATCAACTTCTTATCATTTAAAAATATACTAGGAATATATTTTTCTTCTTCTAAATCATAAATACTATCTTTATTTAGATAAGCATCTGTAATATTAATAAATAAAACATCATATAACATACTTAATTTTTTAATTACACTAGTTTTTAAAGAGTTTAATCCTTTTAAATCAGTAATTACAAAAAGAATCATTTTTTTATTATTATGATGAGTTAAATACTCTAATGTTTTTTCTAAACCATCTTGATTAGTTAAAGTAGCATCTTTATCATATTCAGTTAAGTATTGTTCTAAATTATAAAGATTATATTTTAATTTCTTAATAATAACTTCATCATGTTTATTATATATCATTCCCACATAGTCATTGTTTTTAATACCTAAATAACCAATAGTTCCGGCGGTATATAAAGCAATATTCTTTTTATTTTCTAATTTATCAGTATCACCCGCCATTTTTAAACCAGTATCCATAAGAAGCATAATATTATGTTTTTTTTCAGCAATAAATTGTTTAACTAATAGGTTTTGATGGCGAGCTGAGGCTTTCCAGTCAATATCTTTTATATCATCATTAATGACATATTCTCTTAAATTTTCAAAATTCATACTTTTCCCACGGTAAATCGATTTGTAAGTTCCATCGAGAATATTACTAGTTTTTTTACTAGCATAAATAGCAATATTAGCTTTAATTTTATTAATATATTTTAAATTCATGGTGTGGGAATAGCTCCTATTAAAGCATCAATAATTTGTTCAACTGTTACATTATCGGCGATAGCTGAAAAATTAAGAGATATCCGATGTCTTAAAACACTATATCTAAGACTCTTAACATCATCGGGAATTACAAAAGTACGTCCATTTATTAAAGCTAATGCTTTAGCACATTCCATAAAGGCAATTGACCCCCGTGGACTAGAGCCAAGTTCAATATAATCAGCAATATTTTTGGCTACAAACTTTTCCGGATAACGAGTAGCATAAATAATATTAGCAATATATTTTTTAATAGCTGTATCAATATATACTTTTTTTGTTAAATTTTGTAAAAATACTAAATCATCAAGTTCTAATATCGCTTCTTTACTAGCTAAATAATTGTTTTCTAAGCGATTTAAAACTTCCACTTCTTCTTCCAAAGTCGGATAATTTATTATTTCTTTAATTAAGAACCGGTCTAATTGAGCCTCCGCTAAAGTATAAGTCCCTTCTTGTTCGATAGGATTTTGGGTGGCTATAACAATAAATATATTAGGTAATTTATAAACAACATTATCAATGGTTATTTGACGTTCTTGCATAGCTTCAAGGGTGGCACTTTGGGTTTTCGCACTTGATCTATTTACTTCATCTAGTAAGACAAAATTGGCATAAATAGGACCTATTCTTGTGTCAAAGGCATTCGTGGCATAATTAAATATTTGGGTGCCAATAATATCACTGGGAAGTAAATCCGGAGTACATTGAATCCGAGCAAATTTACCATTAACAGCCTCCGTTATAACTTTGGCGGCGGTTGTTTTAGCTAAGCCTGGTACTGATTCTAAAAGAACATGCCCATTAGCCATTAAAGCTATAAGTAAAGCATACTCTAAATTCGTTTGACCTACTATTCTTTCTTTATAATAATTATTTATTTTAAAAATAATCATTTTACTTTTTTCTAAATCTTCTTGACTAATCTTTTCATTAACATTATTTTCCATATATTTTCAACCTACTTCTTCTATTATCAATTGTAATTAATATATCATATTTTTAAAAAAAACTCTATCATTTAAAAAAGTTAGATTATTTGTCTAACTTTTCTTTTAACAATTCTTTGGTCATAACTGGATTAGCCTTACCTCTAGTTTCTTTCATTACTTGACCTACAAAGAAATCAAATAAATTAGTTTTCCCGCCTTTATATTGTTCTATTTGACTAGGATTATTTTCTAAAATAGTATTAATTATTTCTTCTAACTTGCCTTTATCACTTAATTGTAAATTATCTTCTTTAATATAAGTTTTAGGCATCTTTTCTTCTTCTAAAGCCTTAAAGAATATTTCTTTCGCTTGTTTACTAGAAATAGTTCCTTTTTCTAATTCATCAGTTATTTGTTTTAAATACTCTGGTTTTAAATAAAAATCTTTTAATTCAATATCATATTTATTTAAATAGGCAATAATTTGAACGGTCAACCAATTAGCTGCCACTTTGGGTTTAATTCCTAAACTTAGACATTCTTCAAAATAATCAGCACTTACCTTTTCTTTAACAATAATTGTAGCATCATAATCGCTTAAACCAAATTCTTCCATATATTTCTTTTTTCTTTCTCTAGGTAAAACCGGAATTGATTTTTTAATTTCTTCTAACCATTCTTTAGTTATCTTATATTTAGGAATATTTGGTTCCACGAAGTATTTATAATCAATGGCATCAACTTTACTGCGCATATGAATCGTGGTACCACTTTCTTCATCAAATCGCCTTGTATCTTGTTCTACTTCATCATATTTTCCTGCATCTTTTAAAGCACTTTGTCTTTTAATTTCATAATTTATAGCTTCATAAACATTACTAAAGGAATTAACATTTTTAATTTCTACTTTAGTACCTAATTCCGTCGCATCAGGATCCATAATCGAAACATTAACATCGCATCTAATTTGTCCCTTTTTGGTATCCCCTTCGGAAACATCACAATATTGGTAAATTCGCCGCATTGTTTCAAGGAAAGCAACTGCTTCTTCCGCCGAATTTAAGCAAGGTTCTGTAACTAATTCTAACAAAGGAACCCCTGCTCGGTTATAATCAATCATAGAAACATCATAGTAATGATCTAAACTAGCCGCATCTTCTTCTAAGTGAATATCATGAATTAAAACTTCCTTTTCTTGCCCATCGACTTCAATGATTATTTTTCCATCTACCCCAACTGGATCATGCATTTGGGTAATTTGATAGCCTTTTGGTAAATCCGGATAATAATAATTTTTCCGATCAAAATACATATATTCGGGTTGTTTACAATTTAAAACTAGTGACATTAATAAGGCTTTACGAACACATTCTTTATTAACAACAGGCAAAGTCCCAGGAAATGCCATATCTACAGGTCTAATATTACTATTAGGAATTTCATTATAGGAATTTTCGGCACTAGAAAATACTTTGGAATTACTTTTAAGTTCACAATGCATTTCTAAACCAATAACAGCTTTATATTTACTCATGACGACCTCCTGCAATCATATTTTTATAGTTCATTTGGGATTCTAAAGCATAAGCTATATTTAAAACATTAGCATCATCATAACAATTTCCCGTGATATTAATTCCCACTGGTAAGGAATTTATAAAACCATCGGGAATAGTTATTGATGGAAAACCACCAAAATTACCTATTTGCAAATGTTCTTCAAGTAAAGCCGTATTATCCTTCGTAAGTTCATCTTTACTTCCATCAATATAAGGAGCAACTCCTGTTGAAACTGGTAAAATTAAGGCATCATATTTTTTAAATAAGTCTTTCATTTTATCAACTATTATACGTCTTAAACGAGCAGCATTTAAAAAATATCGTTCTTGATTTTCTTTTTGTAAAATGAAAGAACCAATGACAAATCTTCTTTTTATTAAAGGCGAAAAACCTTTAGTTCGATGATCTTTCATCATATCCATGACATTATCACCCTTGCCCCTTGGACCAAAGATAATTCCTGTTAAATTGCTCATATTACTAGTAGCCTCAGCACAAGATAAACAAACATAAACACTAGGAAGAGCATTTAAAATATTTTTTTCAATGCTAACTTCTTCAATACTGACGCCTAAATCTCGTAATTTATCCAAAGCTTGATGATAAATTTCCAAATGTTTTTTTAATTCATCAGTCGCATCAGGATAATTTTCTAAATCCACTATTTCTTTAATATAAAATAATTTTTTACCTTTAACATTTCCATCAATACTTTTATAAAGATTAATATCTTTCGAATCCCAGCTGGTCATATCAAGTTCATCAATTCCCTTCATGGCATCAACAACAATCGCCGCATCTTTGACGGAACGAGTGAGCACACCACAGTGATCTAGGGAAGAAGCAAAAGGAAATAAACCGTACCTAGAAATCATTCCATAAGTAGGTTTATAGCCAACAATACCACAGAAAGCCGCGGGTTTGCGAATAGAATCCCCCGTATCACTTCCTAAAGCATAAGGATAAACCCCAGCTGCTACCGCCGCCGCACTTCCTGATGAAGATCCCGCACACATTCTATCTAAATCCCAAGGATTTCTAATTACGCCGGTATGGGCGGTAGTTCCTGTGCCTCCCATTCCAAATTCATCTAAAGCCGTTTTATTAACCACAATAGCTCCATGTTCTTTTAATTTACGCACCGCCGTCGCATCGAAAAAAGGAACATAATCTTTTAAAGTATTAGATGAACCAGTTGTTAAAATATCTTTAGTTGAATAGTTATCTTTAACCCCAAACGGAATCCCTGATAATAAGTCATCAGTAACCTCAGTTTCTTTAGCATCATCCAAAATTGTGACAAAAGCATTGCATGAAGCTTCAACTTCATGAGATTTTTTTAAAGCTTCTTCTACTAGCTCTTTACTAGTTACTTTTTTATTAATTAATAAATCATGTAATTCTTCAATAGTTTTATCCATCATTTTATCCCACCACCTTTGGTACTTCGATTTCTCGATCTTCGTAATCATCACAATTTTTTAATAAATCTTCAATAGGAACCGATTCTTCTTTAACATCTTCTCTTAGAGAAAAAACAAAATCATCTAAAGCATGGGTCATTGGTTCAATTTCAGCAATGCCAGGAATATTGGCAATAAGTTCCATATTTTCTTCAATAATATCCCCTTCTCTTACGACTAATTCATTTTCTTCGGGACTTAAGCCAATCAATAATTTGGCAGCTAAATCATCCACAACTTCTTTCGTAAATTTACTCATTTTCATCATCCTTTCTTAAAATTATTCCTAATTCTGCTAATTGTTTTTCGCTAACACTATCAGGAGCTCCATCCATTAAATCCGCGGCACTTTGGGTTTTTGGAAAAGCTACGACATCTTTTATATCATTAGTTCCAGCTAAAATCATTACTAATCTTTCTATGCCTGGGGCAATTCCCGCATGAGGTGGAACCCCATATTTAAAGGCTTCTAACATAAAACCAAATCTTTTTTGAGCTTCTTCATCGCTAATATTTAAGGCTTTAAATACTTTTCGCAAATCAGCTTCTCGATGGTTTCTAACCCCTCCACTAGCCAGTTCATAACCATTAACGACTAAATCATAACTCCTAGAAATACAATGTTCATAATCATTAAGTGTGTTAAAATCTTTAACCATCGTAAAAGGATTATGCTCAGCTTTCCATCTTTTTTCCGTTTCACTATATTCATAAAAAGGAAAATCGGTAATCCATACAAAATTTATTAAATCATTATTTATTAAATTTAAGTCTTTAGCAATCTTAGTTCGCAAAGCCCCAAGAGAAGCATAAACAATCTTTGGTTTATCAGCGACAATTAAAATTAAATCATTATTGCTAACTTGGTATGTTTCTTTAATAATTTCAAGTTTTTCATCTTCCAAATTTTTCGCTATAACTCCTGTAAATTCATCATTATCATACTTTAACCAAGCCAGTCCCTTAGCTCCATAGATTTTCACAAAATCTGTTAAATGTTCAACATCACTTCGAGAATATTTATCACCATTATTTTTAACGATTAGGCACTTAGCAATGCCTCCATTTTCGATAGCTCGTCTAAAAACATTCATGGAAGTATCTTTTAAAATTGTCGTTAAATCAAGTAAAGGCATTTCATACCTCGTATCTGGTTTATCACTTCCGTATTTATCCATGGCTTCTTGATAGGTTAATCTTGGAAAAGTACCTAAATCTAGTCCCTTGACATCTTTCACAATTTTTTTAATTAATCCCTCAGTTAAATTAAAAATATCTTCTTCATCTGCAAACGACATTTCTAAATCTATTTGGGTAAACTCTGGTTGACGATCAGCTCTTAAATCTTCATCCCGAAAACACCGAGCAACTTGATAATATTTTTCAAAACCACTTACCATTAAAAGCTGTTTAAATATTTGGGGTGATTGGGGAAGAGCATAAAAACTTCCTTTATTAACCCGACTAGGAACTAAATAATCTCTTGCTCCCTCGGGAGTACTTTTACATAAAATGGGTGTTTCAATTTCTAAGAAACCTAAGTTATTTAAATATTCTCTAGCACTAGTAATTACTTGATGTCTTAAAATAATATTCTTTTGCAAATTAGTTTTCCGCAAGTCTAAATATCGATATTTCAAAGCCACATTTTCATTTATCTTTTCATTATCATCATAAACATTAAAAGGCAAACTAGCACATTCACTTAAAACCTCAATATTTAAAGCCATTAACTCAACTTCTCCAGTAGGAATTTTTAAGTTAATCATTTCGGGATCTCTTTTAATAATTTTCCCAGTTACTTTTAAACAATATTCATTCTTTAAATTCTCAGCAATACTAAATTCATCTTTTAAAAAGCCCCGATTAAATACTACTTGTAAAATCCCCGAGCGATCTCTTAAATCAATAAAGATAACTCCTCCCATATCTCTTCTTTTATTAACCCAACCATAGACAGTTACTTCTTTATCAATATCTTTAGTTGTAAATAAACCATTATCGTATTTTTTCATTATTTTCCTCTTTTCTTAAATAAAAAGCCTAGAACTTGTAAGGGCGAGATTAACCCGCGGTGCCACCTTACTTTTCTAGGCTTAATTTCTTTTATCGCAATTTTTGCGTTTTATGTTTTTTTAAAAAACCGTTCTTCATTTATTTTCCCCTTAGACATTTCCACCCTCTAGTCCTCTCTTAAAGCTTCCAATAAACTACTTGTTTTTCCATAAAAATAAACTACGTTTTTAATTTTACTACATTAATTTTATTTGTCAAGCACACTATTTTTTAAATCTTTATTACCAAAATAAATATTTTTATCTTTTATTATTATTTTATAATTTTTCCCTTTATAAATTAAATAATCATCTTTTTCTTCCTTACTTATTTCTTTTTCCTTTACTAGTTCATCTAAATAATCCATAATCATATTAATAGTTATATCACCACTGGCAATTAAATCCAGTAAATTTTCTTTTTTATTATCAAGGATTAACTGAATATCATTAAGATGATAATAATAAATATTTGTTTGTTCAACATAATATTTACGAGCTAAATCTTGCTTAATATTTTCCGTAAAAGCTAAAGTAAAATTGGCTCTTTTTTCAATATTTACTTTTTTGATTAAATCCCCTAAAAAGATATAATTATTATTAATAGCATCACTTATCGAAAATTTATCACCATTTGCAAATAATATATAAGCATCTGGATCATAATGAACAAAATAGTAAGAAAAATAACCACGATTAATTAATAATTTTTCAGGATTGTCTTGCTTTTCTTGATATTTAATTTCATAATTCATAAAAAGATAATCTGGTTCTTCTTTACTTCGAAAATAAATTTCAATCGCAATCATTCCCGCTATAACTAAAGTTAAAATTATAAATAACCTAAATTTCATTAAAAATCACAGTTTCCAGGGGTTCGGTAATAAGGAATTACATCTCTGATATTTTCAACCCCAGTTAGATACATTATAAGCCGTTCAAAACCTAAACCAAAGCCAGAATGTACACAACTTCCATATTTGCGTAAATTAACATACCAATCAAGTTCTTCTGGATTCATGTTAAGTTCTTTCATTCGCTTAACTAATTTATCATAATCATCTTCTCTTTGACTTCCTCCCATCAGTTCACCAACAAATGGTACTTCTAAGTCCACAGCTGCCACGGTTTTACCATCATCATTTTGTTTCATATAAAAGGCTTTAATATCTTTTGGCCAATTCGTAATAAATACTGGTCCATGAAAATATTCCGTAATATATTTTTCATGTTCCTTGGCAATATCTTCTCCTGAAACTGGGGGAAATTCCCATTTAACATCTGCTTTTTTCAAAATATTTATAACTTCTTCATGAGTAACTCTTGTAAATTTACTATTTACTAAATCAGTTAATTTTTGAATTAAACCTTTTTCCACGAATTGGTCTAAAAATTCTAATTCATCATGGGCATTTTCTAAACAATAATTAACTATAAATTTTAGCATGGCCTCTTCTTCATCCATTAATCCTTCTAAATCACAAAAAGCCATTTCGGGTTCAATCATCCAAAATTCGGACATATGAGTTTTAGTATTGGAATTTTCTGCCCGAAAAGTTGGTCCAAAAGTATAAACTTTACTAAAAGCTAAAGCAAAAGTTTCCGCTTCTAATTGCCCTGATACTGTTAATCCCGTTTTTTTACCAAAGAAATCTTTAGTATAATCGACTTTGCCAGTTTTGGCGATTTTTTCTAAGTCAAGAGTGGTAACTTGAAACATTTCGCCGGCTCCTTCACAATCACTTGCCGTAATTAAGGGGGTATGAACATAAACAAAGCCATGTGATTGGAAGTAAGTATGAATAGCCATCGCGGCTAAAGAACGAATCCGAAATACCGCTTGAAACAAATTAGTGCGAGGACGAAGATAAGCTTGTTCTCTTAAAAATTCTCGTGTATGTTTCTTAGGTTGAATAGGATAATCCTCAGCACTTTTTCCTAAAATAGTTATCGTTTTAGCTTGTAATTCAACATCATCTTTCCCAGCCATTTTGACTAACTTACCCGAAATACTAAGGGCTGATGCCACCAGAAGCTTAGTAACATCTTTAAAGTTAGCTAAATTATTATCATAAACTATTTGTAATTGTTTAAAACAAGTCCCATCTGCTAAATTAATAAAACCAAATTCTTTTTGAGGACGATGATTTCTAATCCAGCCATTTACTACAATTTCTTTATCTAAATATTTTTCTTTATTATCTAATATTTCTTTTATTGTCATATTTCTTCCCCTAAATATTTATCATTAACCAGTCTAATATGTCTTTTTCATCAACTTTCGTTTCTTCCTTTGTAACATTATCTTTGACATTAATTAAACCTTTCTTTAAATCTTCATTATTTAATATAATCAAAAATTTAGCTTTTAAACCATCGGCAATTTTAAATTGACTCTTAAGTCCCAGATTAGCGGTATTAATTTCGGTTCGTAAGTTATTAAGCCGAAATTCTTGAGCTAATTTTAAGGCGGTTAGTTTTTCTTCTTCACTAACACTCATAATATAAACATCAAGTTGTTTTTCTATAAATCTTTCTTCGATTACTTTATTTAATTCTAAAATAATTCTTTCTAAGCCCATCGCAAAACCAACTGCTGGTAAATGAGGGCCACCTAGGGTTTCCACTAAATTATTATAGCGACCTCCCCCACCTAGGGTTACTCCCTCTTTGGTAACATATTCCCAAACATTATGATCATAATAATCAAGTCCACGGACAATATTAGGATCTATTTCAAAATCAACATCAAGTAAAGTTAAATTTTTTTGTAATTGTTTAAATCTATCCGCACTTTCTTTGGTTAAATAATCATTAATTCGGGGTGCTTTATCTAAGATAGCTCGCCCTTTTTCTAAAGACCTATCATATTTACAATCAAGGATTCTTAAAGGATTAGTTTCTAATCTTCTTTGGCAATCTTCACATAATTCATTAATATGGGGTTTTAAATATTTAACTAAAGCCTCCGTATAATTTTTCCGTGATTCTAAATCACCTAATGTATTTAACTTAACAGTTATATCCGGAATATCTAATTCTTGTAATAAATTATAGCCCACACTAATAACTTCCGCATCAAGCATGGGATCATCCGAATTAAAAGCTTCCACCCCGAATTGGGTAAACTCCCGATTTCTTCCTGATTGGGGTCTTTCATAACGATACATAGTTCCTAAATAATAATATTTTAAAACATCATTACGATTGCCATAAAGTTTATTTTCGATAACACTTCGAACGACTCCTGCTGTTCCCTCTGGTCTTAAAGTTATATCTCTATCTCCACGATCTTTGAAATCATAAGTTTCTTTTGTCACAATATCCGTTGTTTCTCCAACGCTGCGGTGAAATAGTTCACTTGCTTCAAAAATAGGTGTCCGAATCAAATCATAATTATAATTATCCATATAATTATCAATTACATTAGATAAGTAATTATAGATTCTGGCATCTTTTCCTAATAAATCATAAGTTCCTTTTGGTTTAGTAATCATAGTTTTCCCTCCTAAATATAATATTATTGTAGATTTAATTTCCTAATTAGTCAAGCTAATAAAAGGCTTATAACTAAAAAATAAGTTACAGTTCAGTCAGATAAATACAGGGATTGAGGGACATTTTTAGTATAAAAATAATGTTTTTTAGCAAAAATTCAGTCAATATATATAATTTTTGCTCTAAAAAGAGAATTTGATACTTTATTAAAAATATCTATTATTCCCATTAATTACAATGATTTATTTATATTTTTAATTCCTTGACTGAACTGTAACAAAAATAATAGAATATTCGTACCTATTCTATTATTTTAAAATATTTATTTAATTATAATTTTCAGCGTATTCGCTACCGTATTCTTCCAACAATTGCGTTAAAGTATTTAAGTTATTAATTTGTTGAGCACAAACTACGCCATCTTTTTCGACTTTCTTTAACACAACATAATCAACTGTTGGCTCCATATTATCATCTAGTAAAACCCCTAAAAAATAACTATCATCTAATATAGAGGATTCCATTAATAATAAATAATTTTTATTATTAGCTAAGGTTATAATGGAATCGACCATCATAAGCTCATTCCTCCCTCTAATTCTTCACCTTGATCTATATCTTCAAATTGTCTATTAAGTTTTTCTGCTTTCTTTAATTGATTCAATAATAATTGTTTTTCTCTATCAGATAATTCATTAGAATTATTAATATTTTCTCTTAAACTATTAATTTGATTTATAGCTTCATCATAACTTAAATCATTAAAATCTCTAATTAATTGGCGAATATTTTTTTTATACTCTTTATAAGCTGCTGACTTCTTTTTAATTAATCCAGCGGTAAGACAGCTAAGTCCAAGGATACCTGATCCAGCAGAAATGCCCCGTAAAATGGCTTGTAAATTTCCTGTAAGTAATTTTTGCCCAGCAATTGTCCAAACTCCACTTAAGCTATCATATGATGATTTTAAAGCAATAAGCTTAGATGTTAAATTAATATTTTTAGCATGTAAAGCTGCTTTTTCAGCAACACCGGCTGTCAAATGCCATAGATTTCCATTTCTAGCCATTTGAGCTACTAAAGTTAAATTAATAGCTTGCGAAATCGCAATAGCTAAAGCAATAATGCCAATAATAATTAAAATTTGTTTCCGATGATCCATAATTTTAGCTGGTATACTTTTAATAACCGGAATTGGCTCTGGATCTGGTGTAGTATCATTAGAAGCTATCTGATCACCAACAGTTGGTCCTGTTGAAAGTGCTGGCTTCTCATTGTGAGTAGGAGCATCTTTTGGTCTGTCAGTTTGCCCATCATTTTTTTCATTATCAGCACTTGGAATATTTTGACTATTTTCATCTCCATTATCATTTCTTGAATTATCCGCCTTTTCATTAGTAGGATTCATGCTGACTTGAGTACTTTGATTAGTAGTATCTTCCCGAGTTGGCGATTCTTGAACATTTTGTCTATTAATTAAATTTCGTCTTAAAATAGTATATACACCATAAATACTATTCATCGTTGCTCGATTTTTTTCAGCTTCTTCACTACCAATAGGAAAATTCATAGGATTATATATTCTATCTAATCTATTGTATGCATCAATTAAATCGTTTTCGGTAAAATCTTCCTCTAAATTAAATAATCTTCTAGCATCATCCAATGTTAAATTTTCCACCCCAATGCGATTAACATCTTCCCAAGTAATATTACTATTTTCATTCCTTGGTTCATTATTTGCTGCTCCGGCATTATCGTTTAGATTTTCTGCTTCTGGTTCATCAGCTGTATTTTCAGATGTACTATTATCAGTTGTGCCGGCATTATCATTTAAATTTTCTACTTCCGGTTCATCAGCTGCATTTTCAGATGTACTATTATCAGTTGCTCCGGCATTATCATTTAAATTTTCTACTTCTGGTTCATCAGCTGTATTTTCAGAAGCACTATTATCTGTTGCCCCAGCATTATCATTTAAATTTTCTACTTCTGGTTCATCAGCTGTATTTTCAGATGTACTATTATCTGTTGCTCCAGCATTATCATTTATGTTTTCAGCTTCTGGTTCTTCTCTTGTGCTATCAGAAGAAGTGCTAGAAGTATCAGTCGCTCCCCCATTAGCATTATTTTGTTCAGCATTTCGACGATTTTTAATTTCATTTTTTAAAATATCATAAACAGCATTAATTTTAGACATAATATTTCCGCTGTCAGGATTTAAATCGGGATGATATTGTCTAGACAAAGCATTTCGAACCTTTTTTAATTCTTCCTCCGTAAAGTTTGGCTCTAAACCAAATAACTTTTCCGCTTCACCAAGTGTAAGATTGTTCAAACTAGCTGCGTCGATATTTTTCCAATCAGTATTCATAAATTATACTCCCTTTCTTTCCAATATTGAAATTATAACATAATATCCCTTAATTGTCAAAATATGACAAAACATTGACATTCTTAGACAGTTAATCAATCTTTAATCCTAAGTCAACTAATTGTTTCTTATCAACTTGACTTGGGCAATTACTCATTAAATCACTAGCACTGGCTGTTTTCGGAAAAGCAATAACATCTCTAATATTATCGGTATTAGTAAGAAGCATTGTTAAACGATCAAGTCCTAAGGCTAACCCACCATGCGGAGGTGTTCCATATTTTAAAGCTTCCACGAAGAACCCAAATTTTTCTTTGATATCTTCCTCAGTTAATTCTAAAGCGGCAAACATCTTTTCTTGAACCTCTTCATCATGGATTCTAATAGAACCCCCACCAGCTTCATAACCATTAATCACAATATCATAAGCTTTTGAATAGCAATTAGCTTTGTCATTTAAAAGCTTATCGATATCTTCATCTTTAGGTGAGGTAAAAGGATGGTGCATCGCTGTAAATCTTTGTTCTTCTTCACTCCATTCAAAAGCGGGAAAATCAGTAACCCATAAAAGTTTATAGTCATCTTTATTAATTAAATCATTTTCTTTAGCTAGTTTTAATCTTAAAGCTCCAAGGGCTTCTTTAGTTTGTTTATAATTATCACTTACTATGAAAACTAAATCATTTTTTTCTAATTCTAAACTTTTAATAATACTATTTTTTTCTTCATCAGTTAATAATTTACTAATTGATCCGGTTAATTCATCTTCATATTTTAAATAAGCAAGTCCTCCAACTTGATAGTTTTTCACAAATTCCGTTAATTTATCAATTTCTTTTCGAGAATATTTAGCTGCTTTATTTTTAAGAATTAAACCATTAATAATTTTACCTTGAGCTAAATTATTTTTCATAAATTCAATATTAGTATCTTTAAATAAATATTCTAAATCAATTATCGGTATCGCAAATCTTAAATCTGGCTTATCTGACCCATATTTTGCCATAGCCTCATTATAAGTCATTTTCATTAAAGGCAATTTAAGATCTATATTTTTAACCGTTTTAAAAATATAAGCAACTAACTTTTCCGTTAAAGCCATCACATCATCTTCATTAACAAAACTCATTTCTAAATCAACTTGGGTAAACTCTGGTTGGCGATCTGCTCTTAAATCTTCATCCCGAAAACAACGGGCAATTTGAAAATACTTTTCCATTCCCCCGACCATTAAGAGTTGTTTAAATAACTGAGGTGATTGAGGAAGAGCATAAAAAGCTCCCTTATTTATCCGACTAGGCACTAAATAATCCCTTGCTCCCTCGGGAGTACTTTTGCATAAAATGGGGGTTTCAACTTCCACAAAATCTTCTTTATCTAAAAAGTTTCTGATCGCCATCATTATCTTATGGCGAGTAATAAGCTTAGTTTGTAAATAATTTCTTCGTAAATCTAAATACCGGTATTTTAATCTTGTATCTTCTAAAGCATTGGTATCATCTTTTATTTCAAAGGGAAGTTCCCGACTTTTACTTAAAATATCCAACTTTAAAACATTTATTTCTATTTCCCCAGTGGCTAAATTAGGATTAGCTTTTTCCCTTAAAGCTACTTGCCCAGTTACTTTTAGACAATATTCATTTTTTAAAGTTTCCGCTTTTTCATAAACTTTTGTATCAGGTCTAAAGACTAACTGAACTAAGCCGGAGCGATCTTTTAAATCAACAAATATAACCCCACCTAAATTCCGCAAACGACTTACCCAGCCATAAACAGTTACTTCTTTTTCTAAATATTCTTTATTTAAATCATTATTCCATATTTTTTTCATAAATTTCCTCCACGATAACTAAATCTTAAGCTTTTTTATTTCTTTTGTCAATTTGAAAAAAATAGGCAAAATTCTCTTCAAAATAAAGATTTTAGACATAATATAAGATGTTTTGGGCTAAATTATCATTAAATTAACAAGTTTATGCTAAATTGAATGTGGCCGATTGATATGAATAGATTAAAAGAAATACGCGAAGATCGTGATTTATTCCAAAAAGATTTAGCTCATATTTTAAGTATCTCCCAAACAGGATACTCAAAATACGAAGTAGGAACAAATGATATTCCTACGGAGATTTTAGTGAAATTAGCTATATTTTATGGAACTTCAATTGATTATTTATTATGTTTAACTGATGAACGTAATCCATATCCAAGATCAATTCTGCGTAAAGAAAAAAATGAAATTAAGTAATTCTTAACTTCATTTTTTTATTATTTATTTTGGCTATCAATAATAATGGTAATAGGTCCATCATTTAAAATATTTACTTGCATCTCTGCTCCAAAAATCCCAGTTTCAACGGGAACAAAGGCTTTTAGTTTTTGCACAAATTCCGCATATAATTTAATGGCTTCTTCACCATTTAAAGCTTTAATATAGCTGGGGCGATTCCCCTTCTTTGTTTCAGCATACAAAGTAAACTGACTGATAGCTAAAATGGAACCAGATACGTCTAAAATCGATTTATTCATAACCCCTTTTTCATCATCAAAAATCCGTAAATTCACAATCTTTTTAACTATATAATTTAAATCTTCTTCCTTATCATTTTGCGTAAAACAAACTAAGACTACTAACCCATGGGTAATAGCCCCAACAATTTCGTCTTTAACTTTTACACTACTTTCCCTACTTCTTTGAATTACAACTTTCATTCTCTCACCAAATTCTTTGTTACATCAACTACATTATGAACCTTATTTAATTCTTTACATACCGCTTCAATTTCTTTATTATCCTTGACTCGTAAATTAATTTCATATATAAGTTTTTGATTATAATCAAGGGTATAAACTGAGCGAACTGTTAAAGCAAGTTTTCCAATCGCAGTAATTAAATCAGTTAAAATATTAGTATCCGTACTACTATAAACATAAATATTCGTAAAATAATAATTATTACTTTCTTCATTCCAACTAGCTTTTATTAACCGATCTTGTTTATTTAAAACATTCGGACAATCTTTTTTATGAATACTAATACCTGATGCTTTGGTAATATAACCAATTATTTCATCCCCTTTAACAGGCAAGCAACACTTAGCAATATTAACCATGATATCGCCATTACCTTCCACTAAAATATCACTTTTATAATTAAGATGCGGAATAGTTTTCTTTCTTTCCATTAAAGCATCATCAATATTCGTTTTATCATTATTAGCTAAATTAATTATATAACTGGCGGTAAACCGTAAAGAACCAATAGCTAAATAAATATCATCTAAGTCTTTAAGTTTTAAATCTTTAATAATTTTCTTAATTTTATCCTCAGTTAAAACTTCATTAAATGCCATCTTTCTTTTTCTTAATTCTTTTTCAAAAATATCTTTACCCTTACTTATATAATTTTCTTTATCTTTTTTACTAAAATAAGCCTTTATTTTATTTTTAGCTTGATTAGTTTTGACAAAACTTAACCAATCTTGATTGGGCGTAGCATCTTTATTAGTTTTTATATTAACAATATCATCATTTTTAAGTTCATAAGAAAGCGGTACAATTTGATCATTGACAATTGCCCCGATGGTTGTATCTCCAACATCAGAATGAATCCGATAAGCAAAGTCAATCGGTGTACTATTTTTCGGAAGCTCGATAACATCTCCTTTGGGGGTATAAACATAAATTAAATCAGTGAATAAATCGGCATTGATGGCTTGTTCAAAGTCTTTATCTTCACTATTACGGTTAGCATCAATAACATTCCGAAACATTTCGAGTTTTTGTTCCATTATATTTTGAATCTTTTTCGAACCCTTTTCTTTATATGACCAATGGCTAGCTATCCCCTTTTCGGCGATTTCATCCATTTCATAGGTGCGAACTTGAATTTCAAAAACATGCCCATTACTGCCAAAAACTGTGGTATGAAGTGATTGATACATATTTTCTTTAGGACTAGCTATATAATCTTTAAAACGTTTTTGCATCGGTCTAAACCGAGAATGAATTAAACCAATAACTTGATAACAATCACTTACTTTATCTACAAATACTCTTAAAGCTAAAATATCATAGATATTATCCCATCTTTTACCATTATTCAATTTATTATAAATACTATAGACACTTTTAACACGTCCTTTTATTTTAAATTTAATTCCCGCATCTGTTAAAAGTTCAATAATACTTTCTTTCATTTCTTCTAAATAATCATTTAAATCTTCTACCGTATCATTTAATTTTTCTAATATATCATTATAAACATTAGGTTTTAAATAATATAAAGATAAATTTTCTAATTCACTTTTAATCGAATTAATCCCCAAACGATGGGCGATAGGCACTAAAATATCCAAAGTTTCCTTGGCTTTTTGTTTTTGCTTTTTAGGGTTAACTGCCCAATTAGTTCGCATATTATGAAGTCGGTCAGCTAATTTAATATATAAAACACGAACATCTTCGGCTAAACCAACCAATATTTTTCGTAAATAAATAATTGATGTTTCATTATTATCTGGTAACTCTAATTTATTTATTTTCGATACTGATTGTACAATCATAGCAACTTCCGTCCCAAATATTTCTTCTAAATCTTCATAGGTAGCTTCTCCGTTATTCATTGTTTCATGAAGTAAGGAAGCAATAATAGTTACATCATCAACATTTAAATCAATTAATATTTTAGTTACTTCTAAAGGATGCGTAATAAAATCATCCCCCGTCAATCTTTTCATACCTTCATGCATTTTTTCCGCATATAAATAAGCTTTGCGAATCTCATCAATATTTTCTTTCATCGCTAATTTTAATTCTAATTCTTGAAAAGTAATTTTGTCATTCATAATATTATTTCCTCGCCTTTTTCATATATTTAATTATATAACAATAATAAAGAAAATACGAGGCTATTATATGGCAAAAGAAAAAAATATTTTTATAGTATCAACATTTATCTTAATTATCAGTGGTTTTTTTACTAAAATATTAGGTTTCATTATTCGGATTGTTTACACCCGCATAATTGGTTCCTATGGCATTAGTTTATATACCATTGCTACTCCCACTTATTCGCTTTTACTTACCATTGCTCCCATGGCTATTCCTATTTCAATTTCTAAGTTAGTCGCCGAAAACAAAGGTCGAAGTATTCGGATTTTAATTACCGCGGCAACAATTATTTTAACCATTAATTTTCTGTTAATTTTAATTATTTTCTTTACCCATGATTTTATTGCCACCACTCTTTTAAAAGAACCTAAGGCCGGAATTATTCTGATGATGATGGCTTTAACATTGCCTTTTGTTTCAATCTCTAGTGTTTTAAAAGGCTACTTCGCGGGCAAGCAAAACTTAGTTCCACATGCTACTAGCAATGTCATTGAACAAATCATTCGCTTAATTATAATTTCCTTAATTTTACCGATTTTAATGAAAAAATCCGTTTTACATGCAGTAATTGGTTTAGTTTTATTAACTATTGTTTCCGAAATTTGTAGTATTATTGTCTTTTTCTTTTTTCTTCCTAAAAAAATTAGTTTTAAAAATACCAAACTTACCCCCACTTTAGAAATAACACATAATATCTTAGATATATCTTTACCCACCGTTTCAGGGCGAATTATTGGCAATATTGGTTATTTTTTTGAACCAATTATCTTAACCCATATATTACTTTTAAAAGGCTATACCAATGATTTTATTTTAACCGAATATGGAACATACAATGCTTATAGCTTATCTCTTTTAACAATGCCTTCGTTTTTTATCGCGGCTATATCTACTTCCCTTTTACCTGAGATTAGCAAATTTCATCAAAACGGTAATTATTATTTAATAAAAAAACGAATAAAACAAGCCTTGTTATTCGCTTTCTTAATTGGTTTTTCTTCCTCAGCTATTATCTTTTTATTTCGTCATCAGCTTCTTTTTACTTTATATGGTACCACCGCGGGTAGTGATTACATTAGAATATTAGCCCCATTTTTTGTTTTATTTTATCTCGAGGGCGTACTAACATCCAGTCTTCAAGCTTTAGGAAAAGCCAAGAAAACAATGCAAATATCTCTTTTCGGAGTTTTAATTAAACTATTAACTTTATCTCTTTTTTCATTTTTTAAAATTGGTTTATATGGCTTAGTAATTTCCGAGATTATTAATATCTTATTCGTAGTATCGCAAAGTGGAAAAGTTTTAAAAAAAGAAATACCAGTTTAATTTTTCATTGAAGATTTTTGCCACTTTTGCCACTTTTTTACAACGACAACTTTTTGCTTAATCAATTTTCTACTCGATAATCAACTCTGCTATTTTTTTATTTCTTTGTTCAATTAATTTTAATTTATCTGCTTACATAAAAAAAATCCTTTCTCTAAAACTTTTATGAATTAAATAAGGCAAAATTTCAAAGTAAATGCATCCCATAAAAGTCAAAGTAAATACGACTAATAGGGAAAGTAAAAAATCAAAA
>CANQCI010000011.1 GCA_947589675.1 uncultured Bacilli bacterium
AATACAACTTATTTTGGAATAGTAAATACAACCGTTTTTATAAAGTTGTATTTACTATTCCAATTAAGATTATAAAATTTTTTTGGAAAAACAATTGACAAAAAAGGAGAAATCGTTTAGTATATAAATCACCAATTCACTAGAGAAGGCGAATTGGTGCTAGTATCACACTAGTCAACCCCTTTTTATTCTTTTGGAGGCTCGCAAGAGTCTCCGTATTTTATTTATTTTTAAATTTGATAAGGCAAAACTCCCCAAAATATGGGGAATTTTGCCTTATTAACATTAAGAAAAAAGTGGTAAAATTTAGTTCATCACTTCTTAATATTAAAACTTTTCATATTAAAGACTATCTAAAAAGTCCAATAACATTTGTTCAGAGATTAGACTTCCCTTGTTATATTTAACATCTTGATATTCTCCGTTTACATTTACCTCAGAAATTGTATAATCACGATTTAAAACGATTACACTATAAGTTCCACTATTTTTAGCAACTTTTAAAACTTCTTTAGGAGTTGCAACTTCACCTTTTTTTAGGTTTTTAACAGTTTTGTTTTCTCCCTCACCTGTGTTTTCATTTACAACATAGGTAAACTTATCATTTTTTTGAAAAATATAAGTACAAGTAGTTGTTTCATCTTTTCCATTACATAACGCGGCAACATAATCACTATCAATATGGACATTTTCATAAATTTTCACTGCTACAAAAATACTAATAAATATAACAATAACGCATAATATAATTCCTTTTACAATATGTTTCATTTTTCACCACCTATTCCAAAGTTAAATTTTTATAATATTCATATCGCTTTTGAGCAAATTCTTTTTGCTCATTTAATAATTCCTGAGCTAATTCTGGATTTTTAATTTTTAAAGCATTAAAACGAACTTCATTATTTAAAAATTCTTCATATTTATCAAAATCAGGATTTTTACTATCTAAATGATAATTTCCATCATAACGCATTAATAAAGTATAACCACACATAACAGCTAATTTTTCTTCTTCAATGCTATGTCCCATTCCTGTTTTAATACCATGCTCAATACATGGTGAATAAGCAATAATTATTGCTGGACCATCATGTTTATCAGCTTCTTCAAAAGCTTTTATGGTTTGCATGTAATTAGCCCCTAAAGAAATGGTTGCTACATAGCAATTAGGAATCGCAGAAGCAATTCTAAATAAATCTTTTTTATAAGTTCGCTTACCAAAATTTGAAAACTCCGCCACAGCTCCCAATTTGGTGGATTTGCTTGATTGACCACCAGTATTAGAGTATACTTCTGTATCTAAAACTAATATTTTGATATTTTGATTACTATGTAAAACATGATCTAGACCGCCATAGCCAATATCATAAGCCCAACCATCGCCACCAATTGCCCAAACTACTCGGGCGGGAATATAATCAATTAACTGTTGCAACTCTTTAGGAATTAGGCTATTTGCTAATTCATTTTTAATTTTTAAGGTAATAGCAAAATCTTCTTTATTAGCTAACCATTCTTGAAATAATGCTTGAACATGACTATCAACTGATAGCATTGCTTCTTGCATTATATGAGCAATTCTTTCTCTTTTTTGACGGTATGACAAATGAATTCCTAAAGCAAACTCCGCATTATCTTCAAATAAAGAATTAGCCCACGGAATTAAATAAGGACTAGATGGAACTGATCCACCATAAATACTAGAACAACCAGTTGCATTGGCAATAACTAACTTTTTCCCAAATAATTGGGTTAATAACTTTATATAAGGGGTTTCACCACAACCCGCACAAGCTCCACTAAATTCAAATAAAGGTGGATTTAATTGACTACCTTTAACTGTAAATTTATTTAATGGATTAACACTTAAATTATTAAATTTGACATTACTTGTATGATCTTTAATTTCTTCCATAACTAAGGCTTTTTTTCCAGCTTTACCAGGACAAATATTACTACATACACCACAACCGGTACAATCTTTTTCACTTATATTAATTGTAAAGTTATACTCAGGACTACCTTGAAGGGGTAAACCATTGTCACTATCTTTACTTAGACTTGACCGAATAACAGCATGAGGACAAACTAAACTACACATTCCACATTGAATACAGTTTTCTTGATAATATTTGGGAACAATATTCGATATTCCTCTTTTTTCGGAAGCGGAAGTCCCACTTGGAAATTTACCAAAAGCATAATCTTCTAATTTACTAACTGGAATTTCATTGCCTCGTCTTTCCATAATTAAATTTAAAACATTATCATCGACAATTTCTAATGTATCATTTATTTCCATGTCATGGTCTAATTCTTCTAATTTACCTAAGGCTAAATCGATAGCTTGTAAATTACTTTCAATTACATGTTCACCCTTGGTAGCAAATGCGTTACGCACACTTTCCTTTACCATCTGAACAGCATTGGGAACGGCAAGCAAATTAAGAATTAAGACTTCCATGATTTTGCTAATTTTGCCTTTTATTCCGGCGGTCATAGCAATATTTTCCGCATCTAAATAAAATACTTTAATATTTTTATTAAGAATAATTTTCTTAACTTTACTAGGTAAAAATCTTTTTAATTCTTCCCGATTTTTTATTGTATTAATTAATAAAATACCATTTTCTTTTATATTACTAATCGTATCAAATAACCGGAAATAAACATCCTTAGTAACCACTACTATCTCTGGATTAGTGACATAATATGGTTCATGAATTGCCTTTTCTCCATACCGTAAATTAGAAACTGTTACGCCGCCACTTTTTTTGGAATCATATTCAAAGTAACCTTGAACATATTTATTTAAATTTTGGTGAACTATTTTTAAAAGATCTTTACTAGCACTTACCATGCCATCCGAACCAAAACCAAATATCTTTATTTCATTATTAACTGGCGATAATTTAAAAGCACTAGGTTTTAAACTTAAATTGGTAACATCATCAGTTATACCAATTGTAAAATTATCTTTTAACTCACTTTCTAACATTTCATAAATCGCAGCAATATCCCGAGGGGTCGTATTTTTACTAGATAATCCATATCTTCCCCCGACGATATTGATATTTTTATTTTTTAAAGTACAACATACATCAAGGTAAAGTGGTTCGCCAATACTACCACTTTCTTTAGTTCGATCAATTACCGCAATATTTTTAACTGTTTCTGGTAAGACATTTAAAAAGTACTTTTGGCTAAAAGGTCGATATAAATGTACTTCTATTAACCCAACATTACCTAAAGCATCTACCACTTTTTTTATAGTATCCGTAACACTTCCCATGGCAACTATAATATTTTCCGCCCTAGGTGAACCATAATAATTAAAAGGCTTATAATCACGATTAGTTAATTTATTTATTTCTTGCATATAATCATTAACTATATCTGGCATCATATCATAATACTTATTACGAGCTTCCATGCATTGAAAATAAATATCTTCATTTTGAGCCATACCATATTGAAAATTATGTCCGACATTTAAAGTTCTTTTTTTAAATTCTTCAATTTTTTCATAATCAACTAATTTTAATAACTCGGTTTCGCTTAATTCGTCAACAGTATTATATTCATGACTGGTGCGAAAACCATCAAAAAAATGCAAAAAAGGTAAACTTCCTTTTATTGCCGATAAATGAGCAACGGCTGCTAAATTTTGGGCATCTTCCACACTAGATGATGCTAGCATACAAAATCCAGTTTGTCTTACTGCATAAATATCTTGATGATCGCCAAAAATTGACAAAGCATGAGTTGCTAAACTACGACTAGCAACATGAATAACCCCTGGTAACATTTCGCCAGCCATCTTATACATATTAGGAATCATTAAAAGTAACCCTTGGCTCGCTGTAAATGTTGAAGCTAAACTCCCTGATAATAAAGCCCCATGCATAGCACCGGCGGCTCCAGCCTCAGATTCCATTTCTAAAACTCGGGGCTTATCATGAAAAATATTGTAATTAGCCTCAGTAGTTAATTTGTCAATATTCGATGCCATAGGGCTAGAAGGCGTAATTGGATAGATACTACATACTTCACTAAATAAATAGGCAACTTTACTACAAGCTGTATTACCATCTACTATTTTTTGCATGTTACACACACCCTTTATTCTTATTCTTTATTTTATTATAAAATATAATTAACATATTTGCAATTTATTAATTAATTTCCCATAATAAAAACTCTGTAAAGTTTTTACAAAGTTTATTGTTTATTTAATTTATCTTCGATTTTCATTAAACGATTATATTTTGCAATTCTTTCCCCACGGGACATACTTCCAGTTTTAATAAAAGGAATACACAATCCAACGGCTAAATCAGCTATAAATGTATCTTCTGTTTCCCCACTACGATGACTAATAATAGTTTTATAATTATTCTTTTTGGCTAATAATATTGTTCTAGTCATTTCACTAATAGTACCAATTTGATTAGCTTTAAGTAAGATGGCATTACCAGCCTGAGATGCAATTCCTTTTTGTAAATATTTTTCATTAGTTACAAAATAGTCATCACCGACAATCATTATTTTATCTCCGGCTAATTTCGTTAATTTAGCTAAAGAATCAAAGTCGTCTTCAAAGAAAGGATCTTCAATACTTAAAATTGGATATTCATTAATTAGATTTAAATAATAATTCGTTAATTCTTCACTACTTAACTCTTTATTATCAATTTTATAAACATTTTTATGTCGGTCATAAAATTCACTAGCCGCACAATCTAAAGCAATAAAGGCATCGGTACCAGGATTATAACCCGCGGCTTTTATTGCTCTAACAATAAAGTCTAAAGCTTCTTGATTACTTTTTAAATTAGGAGCAAATCCTCCTTCATCACCAACTCCAACACTATAGCCACTGGCCACTAATAATTTTTTTAAAGCATGAAAGACTTCTGCTGCACAACGGACTCTTTCCTTCATAGTTTTAACAACAGGAACAACCATAAATTCTTGGATATCAAGATTATTTTCCGCATGTTTTCCCCCATTTAAAATATTAACCATAGGAATTGGTAAAGAAACTTTGGAAGCCGAAACATATTCATATAATTCTTTATTATTAACTTGAGCTAAACATTTTAAACAAGCTAAAGATACCGCTAAAATAGCATTTGCTCCTAATTTACTTTTATTTTCTGTTCCATCTAAATCCAACATTATACGATCAAGCTTAACTAAGTCTACATTTTTCCCAAGCAATGCCGGACGAATGACATTATTAACATTACTAACGGCTTTTAAAACTCCTAAACCATCATATCTTTTAGCATCATTATCTCGTAACTCAATTGCTTCTCGACTTCCCGTCGATGCTCCACTTGGCACACTAGCCGTAGCTCTAATACCATTATCAAGAATCATCTCTACTTCTACTGTCGGATTGCCACGACTATCAAGTATTTCTCTAGCTACTATATCTTTAATCATAAAAATCACCTTTATTCTTTCATACAATAGTATAACCAATATTTCCCAATTTCGCAATTAAAAAAAGAACCAAATCGTTCTTTTACCAAAATATATTTTTTATTTCATCAGCTCTTTTTTTAAATAAAAATGTATCTGTAAAATCTAATATTCCCACTATTAGTAAAAAGGCTCCAATTAACTTAATTAAAGCTAATTTAACAAAAGGATTAAATAATACTAAAATACCAAATACAATTTGTAAAAGCCCTGTTGTTAAAGTTATTAACCAAGAATCTTCATTCCCTTTTTTTAGCCAAACCGCATAATTAATTCGTAAAGCCCCATTGATAATGATATATATTCCTAGGCATCTACTAACAAATTCTAAAACTGAAAATGGATAAGCTACAATCACTACACCTAAAATAGTAAATAAAATACCAAATACTAAATTTAAAGAATATAATTTTGCTCCTTCCCGATGAAAATATTTATATATGGCACTAACTCCCGATATTAAAAAAACAATTCCTGTTAGCACTCCTACTAGTTTAGCTGAGGTATTCTCTGGTAAAAAAAGGATAACTCCGCCAAATAATGTCGTTATAATTGCTGTAAAAAAAGAATAAATTAACATCCGATGAAAGCGACTATCTGCATTATTTCTAAATAATGATTTTGCCATCAATACCACTTCCTATTTATATTTTACTCTAAAATAATAGAACTAGTCAATATAAATTGACTGTATTTTTAGTCTTAAATGTGATATAATAATCCCCTAAAAAGAGGTGACATTACATAATGATTAGAGAATTATCTATAACGCAATTTCAGGATTTTTCTTTAAATTATCCTCAAGGTAATATTTATCAAACTTTAGAGTATGCCCTTTTAAAGGCGGAGGAAGGGTTTGATTATGACTTAATTGGTTATGAAGAAAATAACGAACTTTTAGCAGCTTCTTTAATCATTCATAAAAAAATAGGAAATTATCGCTATGGTTATGCACCTCGGGGTTTTTTAATTGACTATTCAAATATCTATTTATTAGCTAATTTTACTAATGCGTTAATTAAATATTATCAAAAAAAGAATTTCGCTTTTATAAAAATTAATCCGGAAATAGCTATAAGTAAATTTAACTTTCAAACTAATAATTTTGATTATAATTCTAATTATAATATAATTAATAACTTAATAACTTGTGGCTATATTAAATTAAAGAATAATATGAATTTTGAATCTTTACTACCTAGAACTAATGCTATAGTTTCTCTAAATGATTTTAAGTTTACTAATCTAGTCAAAAATACTAAAAATAAAATTAGAAAAAGTATAAGAAAAGGTCTTACCCTTGAAAAAGGTTCAATAGATAATTTAGATATTTTTATTAATTTAAAAAATGATAATAAAAGTATTTATTATACTTATTTATATAATATTCTAAGTCAAAATAATAAAATAGATTACTTATTAGTTAAAATTAATTTTAAAGATTATCTAATTAATACCCAAAATTATTATGATTATGAATTAGAAAGAAATAATTATTTAAATCGAAAAATTATTCACAATAATAAACCAGCAGTTATAAACGCCAAAATGAATTCTGATAGAGCATTATTTTCTTATAAAAATGATATCGCAGATGCTTCTAAATATCTTAATACTAATCAAACAATTTATCTAGCTGGGGCTTTAATTGGAAAATATAAAAACCGTCTAACCATTTTAGAAAGTGCCTTTGATTCTAATTATGGTTCTTATGAAGCCAATTATTTTCTATATTATGCTATTTTAAAATATTACCAAAATGAATATAATTATGTTGATTTAAATGGTGTAGTTGCTGACTTTAGTAAAGATAATAAATATCATGGTTTAAACAGATTTAAATTTGGTTTTAAACCTAATGTTTACGAATATGTTGGGGAATTTGATTTACCAATTAGTCCTAAGGCTTACAATCATATATTAAAAAATGGCACATTAGCCAAAGAATTTAATAAAAAAGATTAATCTTTCTTAGCAACAATAGTACCATCCTCTAAAAATTGGGCATTTATTGACCAATTTTTCATTTTAGCTAATAAATTAGCTGCTTCATCTCCTTTAAGTAAATCAGTATAAACATTACTTTCTAAGCAAGGACTAAATTTATAACTAAGTTTGCCCTCATCATCTATTTTCACAGTTAATATTCCCGTTTCAGTAGTTTTATCATTAAAAATAAAATCACCTAAATTATAAGCTATTAATTTATTATTATAAAATTCCATTCCTTGTAATTTATGAGCATGCCCACCAACAATGACATCTGCTCCATTATCTAAATATAACTTACCCGTGGTAATTTGGACATCTTCTAAAGTATGATAACTTTCTGCTCCCCAATGAATTAAAGCTATTACATAATCACTATTGGCTTTAGCTATTCTAATAGCTTCGATAAAATTTGCAGGATCATAACATCTTAAAACCCCAGCTTCTGTTGGGGTAGCACCAGGTGTCATTATGTTTTTTTCCGCTCTTGTAGCATTAACAAAAGCGATTTTCCGTCCATTAATCACAAAATAATAAGGTTGCATTGCCTCCGCCAAATTGCGACCCGCCCCAATATACGGAAGATTATTTTCTTTTAAGGAAACAAGCATATCATTAAAAGCATCTTTACCAAAATCATAGACATGATTATTGGCTAAAGTAACTAAATCTACGCCCATCTCCTCATATATCTTAAGGCGACTAGGATCAGCTCGGAAAGTAAAAGCCTTTCCAGCTATTGGCGTACCCCGAGTACTAATTGTAAATTCATTGTTAGCCACCATGACATCAGAATTAGTCATAATATCTAAAACTTCTTCCGATAATATCCCATTTATCCCCTTTTTTCGTTCATCATACTTGGGCATTACCGACCAATTATCAGCAAGCGATACATCACCAACAAAACTCAACGTTATTTCTTCTTTATCGTTGTTGATAACTTGAATGTTATCAACATTTTCATAACTATTATTATATAAATCCTTTAATACTACAATACTATTATGGGTAAATTCATACCAACTATTTTCATCAAAATTATTATTTTCTAATTGCTCATTTATTTTCTTCAAAGCATTAGGAAATTTATTATCCACCCATTTCAAAAAATCTTTAGAATAGTTTTCTTTTATATAATCATATTTCAAAATACTATTTACATAATCAGTTTCATCTTTATGTAATACTATTTCCTCTTCTTTACTTGTAAAAGATTTACCAATAACTATACATAACACTACGATTACAATAATTACTATAATTATTTTTCTTTTTTTCATATATTTTTCCGCACTAACTTTAAATTTTCAGAATCATCTAAATTTAAATATTGATAAACATTTTTATTTTGACCACTTATTTCTATATAATAATTGTTATTTATTTGAAAAAACTCTTGATTGAATAAAGATTGATACTTATCAACTATAAAAAGAAAATTATTATAAGCCAACAAATTATTTTCTATATTGCTTATTCTAAAATTTTTATCTTCATTTATTAAATTATAAATTCTTCCAACCAAGGACTCATAAATTTTTATGTCAGTTATACTATTTTTGAGCATTAATATATTAGCTATTTTCTTAGCTAAAAACATTTTGGCACCATCATTGCTTTTTAAAGGCATAATTTCTCGTTTAGATAAATATTTTTTTAAATATTCTTGATATATTTTATCAGCTTCTTCGTTAATGTCAGTCTTATTTAAATAATAAGTAGGTTTAATTTCATAATCATCCGTTACTATTAGGGAAGGTCTGCTTTCCTTTTTCATCTCCTGTCTTAGATTACTAAACATTTTAGTCATAGCTAAAGGACTATTTTCTACCAACATATTACTTCCCATATATTCTTTCAAAAAAAGAAATTCTTCTAAATTATAATTAGGAACATAACCATATTTTAATTTTGCTACCATATATTCCCTAATCATATCTTTAATTTTATATTCTTCTGTATTTAACATTTTTACCTATTCCTTTCACTAAAATTTTACTAAATTTCCTAACAAAAGTCTATTATTTATCTTTACTTAAATCCAATATTTATTCATAAAAAAATAGCTAAATTTATTACAATTCTTAGCTATCATTTACTACAATTATTTAATTTTTTGATTCAAAGTTCTACTTAATTTCCTTAATTCTTCATTAAAAATAGTTCCACTTTCTTCTTTATATGGACACCATAAATTATTTTGAATTTCATAATTATTCGTTTGCTGAAATATTGTAATCATGAGTAATGAAGGATTATACAAAAAATCGCCAGTATAATATATATTGTTATCTTGATTATTTATATATTTTGAACTAGTTATCCTATCCATATTATTTCGAGCTAAAATCCAACTGTCATCGTTACTGAAAATAAGATTATTTGCTTGTTTAGTTAATTGCCATAAGTTTTCCTTTACAGTCTGATAAAAATTAACCAATCTATTTTGCAATGATGGTAACCCCATAATTTTGGCTAAATCAATATCTAATAAATATTGATAAATATCTGTACATTGAATAGGCCACATTCCTTTTAATATATAATCTTTTCTAATAATTGTTTCAAATAAATTTTGAACTAATAAAGCGGCAGTATTTTCACAAAACATCTGATTAGGTTCACGGAAATAATTCTCAGCTTCATTCATTTTTTCTTTTTTTAATGCTAATTTTCGCTTATTTAAAAATTTATCAATCGCATCATCTAATCTCGTATTAAGCCAACTTAAATGAATTAAATTATAAGTTGCATCAACTGTATTATTATTTAATGCTAATAATGGTTTATCTTTTCCCTCGGCATTTACATTACATTGAGCATCGTTTACAGCTAACTTAATAGATTCTCCTAAATTTTGTCCATTTAAATCGATAATGTTATATTGCCGACTTAAATAATTAAGGTAATCCTTTAGCTCCTCGATTGTTGCTCTAGGTTCTAATCGATGATAACTTTTTCGACATATATATTCCTTTATTGCCGTTAGCAATCTAATATTTTCCCTATTCACACTTATTCCCCCCCAAAATACGTGTGTTATCATATCACTTTTGGTTATCAAAATCAAGCAAAACTAAAAAAATCAAGCCCTAAAACCTGATTTTTTAACAAATTATCTTTATTATTTAATAATTTCAGATACGACACCAGCACCAACTGTACGGCCGCCTTCACGAATAGAGAATTTAGTTCCGTTTTCAAGAGCTACTGGAGCAATAAGTTCAACAGTCATATCAACATTATCGCCTGGCATAACCATTTCAACATTTTCTGGAAGTTCAATAACACCAGTTACATCTGTTGTTCTAAAATAGAATTGTGGACGATAATTTGTGAAGAATGGAGTATGACGACCACCTTCTTCTTTAGATAGAACATAAACACTAGCTTTAAACTTAGTATGAGGTGTAACACTTCCTGGTTTAGCTAATACTTGACCACGTTCAACTTCTTCACGAGCAATACCACGTAGTAAGCATCCAGCGTTATCACCAGCTTGAGCATAATCTAGAGATTTTCTAAACATTTCAATTCCAGTAACAACTGTTTTCTTAGTAGGTTTTAAACCAACGATTTCTACTTCATCATTAAGATTTAATTTTCCACGTTCAACACGACCAGTAACAACTGTACCACGTCCAGAAATAGTGAATACGTCTTCAATACTCATTAAGAATGGTTTTTCTGTATCACGAACTGGAGCATCAATATAGTTATCAACAGCATCCATTAAATCTTTAATAGATTGAACAGCATCAGCATCTCCTTCAAGAGCTTTTAATGCACTACCACGAATAATAGGACATTGATCATCGAAATTATATTCTTTTAATAATTCTCTGATTTCCATTTCTACTAAATCTAGTAATTCTGGATCATCAACTTGGTCACATTTATTCATGTAAACAACAATCTTAGGTACACCAACTTGACGAGAAAGTAAAATATGTTCTCTTGTTTGAGGCATTGGGCCATCAGCAGCAGATACAACTAAAATAGCACCATCCATTTGAGCAGCACCAGTAATCATGTTTTTAACATAATCGGCATGACCTGGGCAGTCTACGTGAGCATAGTGGCGTTTTGCAGTTTCATATTCTACATGTGCCGTATTAATTGTAATACCTCTTTCTCTTTCTTCGGGAGCCTTATCGATATCAGCATAATCAACGAATGCTCCTTGAACTTTTGTAATAGCAGCTGTTAATGTTGTCTTACCATGGTCTACGTGACCAATAGTACCAATATTAACGTGTTCTTTTGAACGATCAAATTTTTCTCTTGCCATAATAATATTCCTCCTTAATTTATACTATTATATTTTATCTAATGCTTGAAAATTTTTCAAGTACTATTCAATAATTTTATGTTATTTTACTAACAATTTGCTAATTAATTAAGACTATTTTTCTTAATTATATCTTCAGCAATATTTTTAGGTACTTCTTCATAATGGTCTAATTCCATTGTGAAATTACCACGCCCTTGTGTATTACTACGTAGGCTTGTTGCGTAACCAAACATTTCGGCAAGTGGAACCATAGCTTGGATAGATAACGCATTCCCACGTGATTCATTGCCAAGTGGTTTACCACGACGACTTGTTAAGTCACCCATAACATTTCCCATATATTCTTCTGGAACTACTACTTCTACTTTCATAATTGGTTCAAGAAGAACTGGTTTACATTTAGTTTTAGCTTCTTTTAAAGCCATTGATGCCGCAATTTTAAAAGCCATTTCTGATGAATCGACATCATGGTAAGACCCATCAAAAAGTGTCGCCTTAACATCTACCATTGGGTAACCTGCTAAAATACCACCAGCCATAGCTTCTTGTAAACCCTTGTCTGTAACCGGAATATATTCTCGAGGAACTACCCCACCAACAATGGCATCAACAAATTCATAACCCTTTTCAGGATTAGGTTCAAAGCGAACCCAAACATGACCATATTGACCACGACCACCTGATTGCTTAATATATTTTCCTTCACATTCACCAGTTTGCGTAATAGTTTCTCGGTACGCAACTTGGGGACGACCAATATTAGCTTCAACATTAAATTCGTCTTTCATCCGTCTAACTAATACTTCAAGGTGAAGTTCACCCATTCCACTAATAACTGTTTGACCTGTTTCCGGATCAGTTTTATATTTAAAGGTTGGATCTTCTTCAGCTAATTTTTGTAAAGCAATAGTCATTTTTTCTTGATCAGCTTTTGATTTAGGTTCAATAGCTTCGTCAATTACTGGAAGTGGGAATTCCATTCCTTTCATAATAACTGGATTTTTTTCATCACATAATGTATCAGCTGTTGTTGTATACTTTAAGCCAACAGCTGCCGCAATTTCTCCACAATACACTTCGGTAATTTCCTTACGATTATTAGCATGCATTTGAAGAATACGACCAACCCGTTCTTTTTCACCTTTTGTACTATTATAAATATATGAACCACTATTTAAATGTCCAGAATAAACTCTAAAAAATGCTAATCTTCCCACAAATGGGTCAGTCATTATTTTAAAAGCCATAGCTGTAAATGGTTCAGAATCACTTGGATGACGTAAAACATCATTACCATTTTTATCATAACATTCAATGGCTGGAATATCCATAGGTGATGGCATGTAATCAATAACAGCATCTAAAGCTAACTTAACTCCCATATTAGATAGGGCACTACCACACATAACAGGGAAAAATTCTGCCGCTAAAACGCCTTTACGTATCGCCTTTTTAATATCATCAACAGCAAGTTCTTCACCTTCAAGATATTTTTCCATTAAACTGTCATCAAATTCCACAGCTTTTTCAATTAATTCTGTCCGTTTCTTTTCAACGATATCTTTTAAATCATCTGGAATATCAATAACTTCTGGTTCTTCATGTTCTTCGCCATTATAATGATAAGCCGTACGTGTTAATAAATCAACCACACCATTAAATTCTGACTCAGCTCCAATTGGCCATTGAATAGGAGCATAATTTACTCCTAATCTTGACTTAATTGTTCCTAATGTAAATTCAAAATCAGCACCAATTTTATCCATTTTATTAGCAAAAATCATTCTTGGTACTTTATATTCACTAGCTTGACGCCATACTGTTTCACTTTGAGGTTCAACTCCCGCATTAGCATCAAGTAAGCAAATTGATCCATCAAGAACTCTTAAAGATCTTTGGACTTCAACGGTAAAATCAACATGGCCTGGGGTATCAATAATATTTAAACGATAACCTTTCCAATGAGCTGTTGTTGCAGCACTCGTAATGGTAATACCTCTTTCTTTTTCTTGTTCCATCCAGTCCATTTGGGATTCCCCATCATGAGTTTCCCCAATTTTATGAGTTATACCTGTGTGAAACAAAACTCTTTCAGTGAAAGTAGTTTTACCAGCATCGATGTGAGCCATTATTCCAATATTTCTAATTTTATCTAGTGTAACATCTCTTGCCATAATAATTACCATCTATAATGAGCAAATGCTTTATTTGCTTCAGCCATTCTATGAGTATCTTCACGCTTTTTAACAGCACCACCAACTCCATTAGCAGCATCCATTATTTCATTTGCTAAATTAATGGCCATACCCTTTCCATTTCTTAGTTTTGCATAATTAACTAACCAACGTAGAGCTAGCGTTTGAGCCCGATCATCAGATACTTCAATCGGAACTTGATAATTTGAACCACCAACTCGGCGTGATTTAACTTCTAAAGCTGGTTTAATATTTTCTAAAGCTTGATTGTAAACTTCAATTGCTGGTTTACCAGTTTGCTTTTCGACGATATCAAACGCTTCATATAAAATTCTTTGAGCTGTTCCTTTTTTACCACCTATCATAATCGTATTTATTAATTTAGTAACTACTTTAGAATTATAAATAGGATCAGGAAGAACATCTCTTTTTATAGCTCTTTTTTTACGCATAATATTTCCTCCTTATTTATTATTTTTTATCTTTTTTAGTACCGTATTTACTACGACCTTGTTTCCGATCTTGTACTCCATGAGTATCAAGTGTTCCCCGGACAATATGATAACGAACCCCGATTAAATCCTTAACCCGGCCGCCTCTTACTAAAACAACACTGTGTTCTTGTAAGTTATGTCCTTCGCCTGGAATATAAGCATCGATTTCTTTACCGTTTGATAATCTAACCCGAGCATACTTTCTTAATGCTGAGTTTGGTTTCTTTGGTGTTCTTGTTCCAACCCGAGTACATACTCCTCTTTTTTGAGGACTTTTAGCATCAGTTTGTTTTTTCTCTAAAGTATTAAATCCCACATTTAAAACAGGACTTTTACTTTTTCTGACTTTCTTTCCACGGTTCTTTTTAACAAGTTGATTAATTGTAGGCATAATTTACTCCTTTCCATAAACACACATCCTGGTGTATCTTTTTTTCCTTTAAACAAGGTTCTACCTAAATAGAACCTGTCTAAAAATGCACACTTACTATATCATTATAATTAGCAATTGTCAATCAAATATTTTTCAATGGATGTTAAAAAAAATCGCAGGTAAAATTTATTTTTTTAAGAAGATACAAGAAAAGTTGAAAGCTTAAAAGAGAAATAATATGATATTGTTATTCAAGAAAATATAATTTAATTAAAAAAATATAAAGATATAAAAGTTCCAATAAAATAATAGTTCAGCAACGCCCTAAACAAGCAGGTATGAGATGGAATATTGATGAAACTAATTATTTAATAACTTTAAGCTGCTATCAAGAATGTGACATTGAGCTGAAATAGAAAAAATAGTAGTTGATTATTTAAGTCATTAACTACTATTTTACCTGCGAAAATTTTTTACGTCTTTTTTCAGTTTTTCAATTTAAGGACATAAAAAAGAAAGTTTTACCTTTCCTTATTTATAAACCATAACTTTTATAAAAATTATAAATCATTATTGTCACTATCAAAAGTGTTATGAGAATAAACCCGCTAAAAACTATCATTTCCGCTAATCCCCAGCCTTTATTATCCAATTTTTTCATAAACTACCTATTTTTTTTCATAGTTTGTTCAACTAAAATGTCTGTTAATGATACGTTATTTTCTTGACATACTACCACAGTGTTAATATTATTTAAAATAGCAAACATTTGGTTTAATTCTTCTTTACTTAGTTCATCCACGGCAATGGGATAATTTATAACTTCATTTTGAAAATATCTTTTTAAATCTTTAACAGCTTCAACTCCAGCCACTTTCATAAAGTCTTGAAAACGAACATAAGCTTTGGGATCAACAAATCTTGTTTTTCTTTCTAAAGCCGCTGGGCAATAATCATTCACCACTTTATCAACGATAACAGGATAATTTTCCTTAACATAATCATACCACATTTGGTCAACAATCTTATTTTGGATAATATCTTCTTTTATTTCCTTATTTTCCTTCATATTCCTCACCTGTGCCCATTATTATATAAAATGTGTCCTCACTTGTCAAAGTTTAACCCCCAATTCGACAAGTATTTTTTGTAAAATTTTGTAAACCGTTTACTTATCTTTATTAATTTCTTGAAGTATTTTCTTTTGATTCTCAATTAATTTATCCATTTTATCATGTAATTCTTCCAAAATTAATTCACTTTTTAAATCAATTTTATAATCATTTTGATTCCGTAAACTATCTTTCTTGGCTTGACGATTTTGACTCATCATAATAATTGGAGCCTGTAAAGCGGCAACACATGAAAGAAGTAAATTAAGTAAAATGAAAGGAAAAGGGTCAAGTGCCTTTATTAAAATAACGCCATTTAAGACTATCCAAAAAACTAAAAATAACGAAAAGCCAATAATAAATCCCCAGCTACCAGCAATTTCTGTTACTTTATCAGCCACCCTATCTCCAAAAGTCATTTTACTTTCTTCTAGCTTATCAACATCAACGGCAATCGGATTATCTACTAACATGTCTAATAATTCTTCTTCATCTTTAGCATCAATATTTTGATTTAACAACATTTTTACAATATCACTTTTATTTTTTACTGTTTTCATTTTCACCATCTTCAATATATAAATACCACAAACTTAAACCTTTGTAAATGAAAAAAATTAAGTTTTAACAACCTAATTTTTTAAATTAAAACTATCTGGGAACCATTAACTAAGCCTGCATCTTTAACGTTTTTAGATAAATTTAAAGGCATTCCTGTATCTTTACTATATAAAAACGTATCTTTTTTAAGAGGAAAGCACCCATTAGATAAATCATTTATGGCTTCATTTATTAACCGTACGACATTGCCAATTTTTTTATTTATAGGAATAAATATATCATATTCTTGATTTAACAAAGGTACAAATACTTCAACTAAAATTTTATTGTTCATCACTTTCCTCCTCATTACTTACTAACTTAACTAATTCATATTCGCCTTCTTCAATAATAAAACCAAAGTTTCCGGCTAATTTTTCTGAGTTCATCCGATAAAGATTATTTACTTTAAAGATATTTTGATCTCCTAAATTAGTACCAACCCAGATACCATTTTTACCATCAAAATTATTGCGATACCAATCATCATAAGCATATTGCTTTAGATTTTCACTATTATCCACCAATATGAAATTAACTTTGCCGACGAGTTTGAGCTCAGCTAAAAGATTAACAAATTCATTCTTAAATTCTTCATCTAATTGCGTTAATAAATCATTAATACCAATAATCATAACCACCATACATTGATAATTATTTAAAGAACTAACATCATAATTAGCATCAACATAGATTTTATTAATATCACGCATATAAGTCATTAATTTTTCTAAAAATTCTTTATATTCACTATTAATATAAGTTATATTACTAACTACATCTTCAACCATTAACTTTTCTTTATCAACAACAGCTAAATTAATATTAGGTATTCTTTTTAAAACATTAACTAACCCATTAACAAACTTTTTTGTACCCTTTAAATCAGTCGCTGAAATCATAGAAAAATATTTATTTTCAAAATCAAATTTATCAATATTTAAACTATTTTTAGCAACCCCAATCGGTACTTCATTTAATCCTTTAATTTCATCTTGTAAAATGCTAAGATTAACAATATTAGGTAAGACAGGAATTGGTCTGGCTTTATCTTGATATGTATTTTTTAACTGTTGACATAAGTTGCGAATATAATTTACTAATGCACTTTCCTCGCAAATGCTGGCCGTTTGAAACTCATAGACATCACCAATTCGCACCAAGCCCCGTCCCTTGATAGCTGATGGAATAATCTTTTGGTGATTACCTAAAATACTTATATAATCATATGGATCATTCATTTGTAAAGTTAAAACTTGAGTGAAGTTTTGTCTAATTTTTGACCTAATTGAATTAGTGGCTGTTGCTGTAATAACAAAGATAATACCATACTTAGCTCCTTCTCTCGTAATTTTAATTAAAGCTTCTTCGGCATCCCCATAGTTTTCCATAAAGTTTTCATAATTATTAATTATCACAATAATTGTTGGTTCTCTTTTATCACTATAGGTATTATAAGTTGTAAGTGATCCTCCATACTCAACAAATAATTTCTTACGTTTCTCAATTATCGAATTAACCATCTTTACTAAATTAACAATTTTTTCTTGATCATTTACAAGAAGTACATCACCAATCTGAGGAACATTATTATATAATTTTAAAGTTTCCGCTCCACAATCAATAATATACATGTTTACTTCAACTGGGGTATAAGTCGTAATAATCGAATAAACTAATGACATAATTAAGTTTTCTTTACCTGATGATGCCATGCCAAAGATGATGGTATTTCCCTCGGTTGTAAGAGGTAAAGTTAGTAAATGTTGACTTTGATTGGTCGGATTATCATATTCCCCTAAGACGGGATTAATAACATAATCTTGTTTTTGATAATTATATTTGTTTTTTAAATTATCGACATATATTAAAGCTGGTATTTTATCTAACCATAATTTTTTAACTTCAATCTTATCACTTGAGGCAATATCAGCTAAATATTTAACTACATTAAGTAAAACCTCACCATGATTTTCACTATTTTCTTGAATTTTTATATCATCAATACTTTTGCGAATATTGCCGACATTATCAATAAAGTTTAAGGAAGTATCAATTTTTTTAATAATTTTTTCACTAGGAATATAAGGCATGCCACAGTAAGCGGCTTGACCGATGGCAAAATAATCATTGTAACCCACTAAAAGATAGAAGCGACCAGCTTGCTTTAAAGCTGCAGCATCAGGTACTTTAATCATATCATTACTATCATTTTTATCTTGAACTTTTAAACATACTTTAAAACGGCTATTACTCCAAATTTGATCATTTACCACCCCCGATGGTTTTTGCGTAGCTAAAATTAAATGAACCCCTAAACTACGCCCAATCCGCGAAGTACTAACTAATTGATCCATAAAATCAGGTTGTTGTTGCTTTAATTCGGCAAATTCATCACAAATAATGAATAAATGCGAAATTGGTTGATCAACAACACCATCGCGATAAAGACGTTGATATTTATAAATATCAATCGTACTTTCACCGGAAATATCCCGAGCTTTATTAAATTCTCTTTGTCGTCTTTTTAATTCTGAATCGATAGATGCTAAAGAACGATTTAATTCATTTGCATCAAGATTGGTAATTGTCCCCGCAATATGAGGTAATCTAATACCTAATTCTTTATTTTCAAAGGCTAAAGCTAACCCTCCACCTTTATAGTCAATGATAACAAAGGAAACTTCATTAGGGCTATAATTGATAGCTAGTGATAAAATAAAAGTTATAATCCATTCACTTTTCCCAGATCCAGTCGTGCCGGCAATTAAACCATGTGGTCCATGAAACTTTTCATGTAAATCAATTTTAAATATTTCCCCATTTTCTCCAACACCAACGGGAGTAGCTAATGACAAAGTAGGATCATTTTGCTTCCATCGCATTAGGGAATTTAAATGCTCTACTTTCCCAATATTATATAATTCCAATAAACCATAACTATCTGGTAAACCTTTTTGCTTTGTTTCCAAACGAATAGGAATATTAGCTAGTTTCAAACAACAATTATAAATATTAATATTTTCTGGATAATCAGCTTTAAATATTTTTTGATTAGTTGATAATAATTCATTTTCAATTAACCCAGACATTTCTGCACTAATATTGATAAAACAATTACATTCATTTGGTAAATTAGATAATCTATCATTAACAATTAACACACTAAAGCCTAAATTATCACTAGACTTTAATATTTTTTTCATAAAGCTATAATCAGCAATTTGATTAAAATTATCAGTTATTATAAGGTAATAACTATCAAAAGCTTTATATTTATTTTCTTTTAATTCACTTTTCGCATTTTCTCTTAAAGTAAATTCTTTTTCTAAATATTGAGCTACTTCTTTTAATTCATCATTTGTTATAGCATAATATCTTTCACTTTTATCATTACTCCAAATATGAGGTAATACTTTAAAAGCATTCCATTTAGCATTATTTTTTTCATTAGTTAATAACACTATTTTTACCATATCACTACTATAAAAAGCCATTATTTGTAAAAGTATTCCTTTAACAAATTCACTGGTTAAATCATAATTACCAATTATCCCAATTATTCTTTTTTCTATCAAAGAAACCGAAATTGGAGCATTAGGTATATCTTTTGATTCTTTAACAACATTTTGAATCAAATCTTTTAAAGCATCCGGATCCATGGTAAAACGTTCTTTGGAATATTCAATATTAATATCCACCGGAACTGTCCCTAAACCTAAACGAACTACTAAAAAATCTTCATCAGTATTTTTTCTTTCCCACAACTTACTTTTTTCATTAAGGATAATTTCCGCACAAGTATCTAAAGTCATAAAATTTTCTTGTAATATTTGTTTTTGTTGCGTAATATGTCCTAATATCTCTTGTTTCTTTTTTTCAATATATTGGGTATATTTCTCAACTCTTAATGCTTCTTTTTCTTCTCTATTTTTCTTTGTATATTTATTTCGCAATATAGGCCAAACAAGCATTGAACAAATCATTGTTCCCCCGAAGACAAAGGATGTTATAGCACTTCCCATACTGCCTCCTTTGCCTAATTGACTTATTCCCATCCAAATCGTTACAATTGAGGTAAGCGACATCGTTAACATCGGTCCATAAGTTAGTAACCAAGAATTTTTTTCTTCAATTTCCTTACTAGGTGGATCATCAATAGTTATTTCGATAGTTTCAATTTTACTTCTAAATCTTGGAGCTCGACTAAAGTAATTATTATTTAAACTAACTAAATTAGGATCATCATCGTCTTCCTTAAACTCTTGAAAATTTAGTTCCACTTCTTGCAAGCTTGTTTGTACTTGTCCCCCAGGATTAGTAATAATAAGTAAATGACCCATGGGAATAATGCGTAAGCCCATGATAAAAATAACATCACCAGAAAAAACTTCACAAGTACTAATCGGATAATTATCCACAAAAGTTTGTTGTTTTTCATCTAAATTAGTTACAAACCATCGCTTACTTCGATAAAGAATTTGGGCATGTTTGACCGCTACATAACTATTATTATAGCGAATTTGACAATTAGCATTTGAACCAACAATTATTTCACTATTATTGGGAATAGAATAATATTTTATTCCATCATAAATTTCCATAAAAACAATAATAATTACTTCCCCATTTTTTTGACTTTTTAAAAAATAAAAAACATTAGTTTCTACTATTAAAGATTCTTTTTTTTCACCATTATAAAATAAATCATAATCAAAATTACAACTTAAAATCCATTTATTATCTTTAGCTTCTATATTAATTAAATTAGTTTTATTTTCATTAATATCTGTATCAGCAAACCAATAATTACCCTTAACTTCTTGAGGTAAAATAAATGTTTCTAAATTATTCTCTTTAATTTTATAGATTAACATTTTTTCACCTTCCTATTTTTACTATATTTTTATAATATCAAAAAAAAAAGTAAAAAAAAAGTAGTTATTAACGAAAATCAATATTAAAAATTCTATTAGCAATATTAGCAAAATAATCACTATATTCCGCATTATACTTTCTAGTTTTATTTATTTTTTCATCAATTACTTCTTTTATTTCATCCAATTCATTCAAAGAATGTAGTCGAGCATCAGATAATTGTCTTTCGATATTAACTACATTTATATTAGGTAAGCCATTGCTTTTTATTTTCCTAATAATGTTATCAATTTTCACAAAAACTTGACTTAATTTACTTCTTATTTCTTCTATATTATTTGAAGTAGCAATTAACTTATTGATAGTAACTCCCTTATCCATTCAAAAAGCCTCCTATCCTTAATAAGAGAAAAAGGCCAAACATATTAGCCTTTTATTCAAACCGGATTTTGAAAATATCGTTTGCTATTTCCGCAAATAATTCGGCAAAATCATTATTATATTTCCGAGCTTTACCAATTCTATCATCTAAAATACCAATTATTTCACTTAAATTGGTATTAAGTTTTGATCTTGCTCCCATTATAATTGTTCCAATTTTAGAAATACTATTACCTATTTCGGAATCTGCCCCCAAAGTATCTTTCATTACTCTTAGGCAACCATGACCAGCATTATCAGTCAAACTTATAAAATCTTTTTCTAATCGATCTTTTATTTCCGTAAGTTTTTCGGAAACTTCTCGCATTGTTTTTGTATCCATTTTATCATTAGTCATAATTAAATCCTCCTATTATCGCTTATTATTATTTTCTGCTTGAGTACACAATCTTGCCATACCATCATAGAAATCAATTAAATTAGTTCGTAAAGTTTCTAAGCAATTATAATTATTAGTTATTTTATTTTTTAAATCTTGACCAACTTCTTCTTGTAGCCATGCTCCAAGTCTATTAGCTTCAAGTACATCTTTTAAATCATTGGCAGCAGTTTCCATATCTTTTAAAGCATCGTACAGCAATGAATTTTGATCTTCCAATTCACTTATTTGATTTTGCAATAAATTATAGGTAATATCCCCACTTCCTTGTCCAACATAACCTCCCTCAAGATTTTCTACGTTATTAGAAATCCCCGTAACACCAGAAGACGTAGTCTTATTATAACCACTTGGGGCACTTGTCGTTGAATAACCTAATCCACCAGTAGTTTGATAATTACCATTAGAGTCTTTCATTATTGCCATAATATCACATTCCTTTCATACATAGCCATCGCTACTCTATATGTCAATTATAACCAATCTACTATATTATTGCAATTTTAAATTAATTAAAGTTTGTTAATTTACAAAAAATTTACATTAATAAAAATAATATTTGAAGTCACTTAATTACTTGTAAATTTTTGTAAAATTTTATATAAAAAACTTGATTTACTAGTAAATTTTGATATTCTTAAATTAGAAGGGAGGAGATTAAAAATGGCAGCTATGGGAAATATGATAGACAAAAGAACTGCATCAGAGATATTATATAAAGCCAATTCTCAAGTAAACGTTATTGGGGATGAAGCAACAAAATTATTAGATGCATTCTATAAAATTAGTGAAGAATTTGAAGTTGAACAAACACATCCTGCTTATAAAACATTTAGCGATGCAAGAACAGCTATTAATACTTTTTTTGAGAGTCTTTTAAAGGATAATGGTGAAAATAATATAGCTCATTACAATGAAACTATTAAAAACTATATTAACAGTGTAGCTTATGATTACTATGATGGAAATATAGACAGTCCAGGCTTTTTTGGAATACAAAGGCAACTAAGCATCCCATCTAGTGGAACAGCAACAATCAAAAGTTTCGAAAGTCTTTATAGTGCCTTAGATAATTTTGCAAAAATACTTAACAATATGATAATAGATTTCAATCATCTTATTGACTATTACAAGGAATTATGGAACGCCGCAAATGGAGATGTAGGTTTTCAAGATTGTGCCCACGAAGCAGCAGAAAATATAAGAAATGCTGTTGATACTTTTGGAGAAGCCCTAAATAATTTTGCAACTAATTTAGAAGAACAAATAGATACAATTGCTAATAATACTAATGTTTCATTAACCAATATGAGTATGTTTAATTTCAGAAATACTTGCACAACTATAAGTAAATTTTCAGTTAGACGTGTCAACGATAAAAGTCAATTTGGTAGTACACACGATTAAAATAGTAATTTATAAAAAATCAGTTATGAGTTAATACCATAACTGATTTTTTATAAATTACCTCCATAGTATAAATTCAGCTTGTCTTTAAGTAAAATAATTTTAAACCAACTATTATATATATTTAACATAATAATCGTTAAAAAAACTGTTAATAACCATTTAGTTATCAACAGTACTATGATTTTATTAAGCTAATTCTACTTCAGCACCAGCATCAGTTAATTGAGTCTTAATAGCTTCTGCTTCATCAGCTGGAATATTTTCTTTAATATTTCCACCATTATCAGCTAAAGCTTTAGCATCAACTAATCCTAAGCCAGTAATTTCCTTAATGATTTTAATAACTGCAATTTTATTTCCACCAGCAGATTTTAATACTACTGTTTTAGTAGATGAACCAGCATCTTCTTCAGCTGCAGCTGGAGCAGCCGCAACTGCAACAGCCATTGGATCAACACCAAATTCTTCTTTCATTGCATCGACTAATTCTTTAACTTCAAGAATTGTCATTTCCTTTAAAGCACTTATAAAATCATCTTTATTTAATTTTGCCATATTCTATTCCTTTCCTTCCTTTTGTTCAGCATATAGATTTAAACCAATAGCTAAATCTCTAATATATTGCATCATACCACCAGCGAGCATAGTAAGTAATCCTTCTCTTGATGGAATGCTTGCATATTCTTGAATTACAGATACATCTGCTATATTTCCACTTATAACTCCAACTTTAATATCTAATTTATCATTCTTTTTAGCATATTCAGCTAATATCTTAATTGGTTCTAATAATGTTTTACCAAATAAAATAGCATTTGGACCTTCTAAGAATGAATCAATATTAATATTTAGTTCATCAGTGGCACGTTTTAATAATGTATTTTTATATACATCAACTTCAGCATCAACTTCTCTTAAACTTTTCCGTAATGTACTTAAGTCTTCAACAGTCATGCCTTGATATTGAAAGATAATAACAGACTCACTTGATTTTAGTTTTTCAACTATTTCACTAACTATTTTTTTCTTTTCCTTTAAAATCTTTTCGCTTGCCATGTTTCCTCCCTCTTTAAGTTTCGAAAAGCTTCCCTTTTTTGGGAAGCTTAAAAAGTATTAAGTTTCCCTCGGTAGGACTTACTTGCGTGCCTACTGTCTTTGGGTTGCGTTTCTAAAACGTATTATATTCTATTTTTTATTAAATGTCAAAACTATTTTTGTCAACTTTAATGCCAGGCCCCATTGTAGTAGAAATAGATATATTTTGAATAAATACACCTTTTACACTATTAGGTTTAGCTTTGGAAATAGTCGTAATTGCATATTTAAGATTTTCTAAAAGTTTATCTTCACTAAATGATACTTTACCAATAATAGTATGAACATTACCAAATTTATCATTTTTGTAAGTAACCATCCCCTTTTTAATATCTTCAACAACTGCTCCAACTTTTGGTGTAACAGTTCCTGTTTTAGGGTTAGGCATTAAACCTCTTGGTCCTAAAATATTACCAATTTTCCCAACTTCCGGCATCATATCTGGAGTAGCAACAATAACATCAAAATCAAACCAACTTTCATTCTTGATTTTATCAAGCATGTCTTTATCCCCAACATAATCAGCACCAGCTGCTTTAGCTTCATCAGCAAAAGATCCTTTGGCAATTACTAAAATCTTTTTGGTCTTACCAGTTCCATTTGGTAAAGATAAAGACCCTTTTAATTGTTGATCAGCTTTTTTAGCATCAATATTTAATTTAACAGCTAATTCGACTGTACTATCAAATTTGGTTGTTGATGTACTTTTAACTAATTTAATGGCTTCCTCAGCATTATATAATTTGTTTTTATCAACATTTTTAGATGCTTCCACATATTTTTTACCGTATTTTTTCATTTTTACCTCCTAACTGTGGTTCATTAGCGGATAATATTTTTTTTCTTAATTATTCAGTTTCTTTTTCTGTTTCTGCTTCTTCTTCATCACCATGAACTGGAACTTCAACATTAGTTGCTTCCGCCATTTCTTTAGCTTCGGCTTCTAATTCAGCAAGTTCAGCATCACGTTTAGCTTGTTCTTTTTCTTCTTCTGCTGCTTCTTTAGCTTGTTCAGCAAGTTCAGCATCATTCAAACCTTCAACCGCGATACCCATATTTCTAGCTGTTCCAGCAATAATATTCATGGCTGATTCAACATCATAAGCATTTAAATCAGGTAATTTTTCTTCAGCAATAGCTTGTAAATCTTTTTTACTGATGGTCGCTACGATTTCATTCGCACCTTTTTTACTACCCTTATTAATTTTAGCTGCTTTCTTTAATAAAAAGCCCGCTGGAGCAGTTTTAAGTACAAAATCAAAGCTTCGGTCATCATAAATGCTAATTTCGCATGGAACTATATCGCCCATTTTATCCCGAGTTGCATCATTAAATTTAGAACAAAAATCACCTAAATTAATCCCAGCAGGTCCTAGCACTGTCCCAACTGGTGGGGCTGGAGTTGCTTTACCAGCTGGTATTTGTAACTTAATTTTCTTAACGACTTCTTTTGCCACGAAAACACCTCCCATAAAAATATCTCGCGTTAGTGGTGTGGGCAAGTCCGCTATCTTTCCCCTCCACTTAACCAACTATATAAAAAATATATAATTGCATTAAAAACTATACCATAAATACAGGAACAATTCAAGAAAAACCGACTGTCAATTTTGTGTTTTATTTTTAAAAACTATATTGGCATTAAATAATTAATATGATATGATTAAAGAGAATAAGGGAGGGGTTAATGTGGCACGAAAATTTTTTAATCAAAAAGTTAATAATGATAACTCTAATAAAAAAGTCATTCAAATAGCTATTATTGTTGTTTGCGTAATTGGAATTGTTATTGCTTTCTTCGTCGCCAATTATTTTAATAGCCATGGGAAAAAGGATAAAATTAAAATTGAAATGCGAGAGTCGGTTGCTATTGAAATAAACGGGCAATTACCTAGTAAAGTTTTATTTTTTAATGAACTTGAAGGAATTAAAGAAGATGATATTAAAATCAACTTTGATAATGTGCAAACTAATCTAATTGGTGAATATCCTGTCGAAATTGAAATTCAAGGAAAAAAATATACTTCTAAAGTCCAAGTATTAGATACTGCTTCTCCAACGTTAGTTTTAAAGGAAGTTACTATTGATGAAAATAGTTCTTATACTGTCAACGACTTTGTTTCTTCTTGCAATGATAATAGTAATGAAGCCTGTAATATTGCCTTTTATGCTTTAGGTGTTGACCAAAATGGTAATGCCATTGATTATTCAAGTTATCGCACCGCCGGAACTTATAAAATCCAAATTATGGCCACAGATAATTCCAACAATTCTACTCTCCAAGAAACCACTTTGTATATAAATGGTCAAGTTGTAGTACCACCAAGTACCAGTTGTAATTATGGAAATAGTGATTATGATCAAAGTGTATTATTAGCTAGTGATGTTACGCAGAATGGTTGTGCCTTAGATTTAAATCTATATCAAAGCGAAACTGTTTTATCGGGTGTTAATAATATCATGGATCAAGAATTTGAAAAATTAAAAAAGGAATTTAGTAAACAAAATATCAACGGAACTTTAAAACTAAATCGAACCGCTTCCCCAGTATTAAATCTTACAGGAAATGGCTTAGTTGGTTATACAATTCATATGGATGTATTAATTATAAACGGTGAAAGTTCAGAATTAGTCGAAAGTTATGATTTAGATTTAACTGGTAGACGAATATATACCGTAAATAAATATAATTTACCATAAAAAATAAGGAGCTGTTGGGAAATTAAGTAATTAATTTCTTAACGGTTTCTTTTTTTAAAATTTAAAAACCCAGAAAATATAAAACTTTCTAGGTATTTTGGATACAATTATCTTGCTTAAGGAGTTGTATCACATAAGGTATTTTAACATATAAAGAATATTTTTCATAGTGCTTTCAAAAAAATAATAAATGTAAAAAAGGTAAAATGGTTTTAATCTATATATTCTATTTGCAGCAATTATATATTGTTTTGTCAAATTTAAAAATTTTTAAAAAAAATAGATGATAAATATAACTGACAAAAATAAATTTTAAAAAATTGTTGAAAAATTTTCTTATATAAAGCCAAAAGAAAACTGTCAAGAAATTAATTATTTCCTAACAGTCTCTTATTTCTTACGAGCTAAGAAGAATAAACCACCAACACCAGCAATTAATACCGCAAGTATCACAACAATTGCCACTGTATCCGAACCATGGTCTTCATCATCATTACTTTCGCTAGGCATCGCACTAGTATCAATTCCCATTCTCGTTATGGCTTCACTTAATGATTCTTGAGCTACTTCCTTTTCAGTTTTATCTAAAACTTGGGCTACAACATCTTCATAATCATCATCTTGATATAATTCTAAGGCGGCATCAATAAACTCAGAACCATCTTCGCCAAATCCTACTTGAAACTTATCCCCGTAAACAATTAAAGGTACACCAGTTTCTTCAACTTTTAGCTTATCTCTTACTTCGTCAGTAAAATCACCATTATCTTTAGTTTTTACTTCAAAGGCTATAATATCAAAATATGGTTCATATTCTTCTTTATAATTTTTACTAAAGTAAGTTAAGAAATCATGACAATGATTACATTCATCCCAATAGAATAAATAAATATGCACTTTTTCATGATCTGTTACCTCTGGTAAATCTTCGGCTGCTTGAACATTTCCTACCAATAGACAAAAAGTAGCTAATAAAACTATTAATAACTTTTTCATAAACTTCCCTCCGTTTAAATTATAATTTCTTTTTTATGGTTTGTAAAGCTTTCACCTCGGTATTTTTTCTTTTTCCCGATGTAAATTTACCTTATTTTTATTAATGTATGTTGAATAAGCAACTTGTAAGTCTTTATTAGCATAACTTTCCTTAAGCTTATTTTCTTTATCTGATGCATATAAACTTTGTTGTCTTTTGGCTTGATATAATGCGGCTTGACTACTGGCAACAAGGGGTTGTCCCCCACCGCCAACACAACCAGTTGGGCAAGACATAACTTCGACAAAGTCATAATTTTTTAATTGGGAATAATATTTTTCAACATTAGCCACTTTATTTAAGACCGCTACTTTTAATTTTTGTCCTTTCATATCCACAATTGTTTCTTTAAAATCAGCTTGTCCTCTTACCTCCGCTAATTCATAAAATTTATCCGGAGCTTTTTCTTTATTTAACATATAATAAGCGGTTCTTAAAGTTGCTTCCATAACTCCCCCAGATGAGCCAAATATTAAGCCGGCTCCACTACCTGTTCCTAGTAATTTATCAAATTCTTGGTCAATACAATTAGGAAAATCAATTCCACATTCTCGCATCATCATTGCTAATTCCCGCGTTGTAATTACAAAATCAACATCATCATTAAATTTCATTTCATATTTTTTGGCAACACATGGTGCTAAAGCTACCGTAATTATTTTTTCTTTATTTAAATTATTAAAATCCGCAAAATAAGTTTTAACCATTGCTCCTAACATTGCAATTGGGCTTTTACTAGTACTTAAATAATCTAAATCCTCCGGATGCTTTAAAGCCATAAAAGAAACCCAAGCGGGGCAACAACTCGTAAATAAAGTTTGTTTTTTAGCTAAGCGACTCACTAACTCACTAGCTTCTTCCATCACAGTTAAATCAGCTCCAAAAGTTGTGTCAAAAACATAATCAAAACCTAACTTTTTTAAAGCTCCAACCATTTTGCCCTCCAGAAAGGCTCCAGCTTCAAAACCAAATTCATCACCAATAGCTACCCGAACTGCGGGACTAGTCAAAACCACGACAGTATAATCTGTATCATTAATATAATTTAAGACTTTTTGATAAACATATTTCGGAACTAACGCTCCAGTCGGACACGTTAAAATACATTGCCCACAATTAATACAATTATCCCCAATATTATTATTTTCTAAACAAGTCTTTTGACAAACCCCACAATTAATACATTTTTCTTCAATCCGAGCCAAACTCGCATTATCTTCTTTTACTACTACCCGCATAATCTATTCTTTCATAGTCAATATTTTATACATTCGCACTAATTTGACTAATATCTCCTTATCTTCTAAATTAATTTCATTTGTTGCAATCAAAGTTGCTAACCCATTAGCATATAACCAATAATTCATAAATAAAGTTTTAGCTTCATCAAATGAATACCCATGTTTATTTACTAAATTAATAATTGTTGATTGGTTCCACTTCGCATCTAAAACTTCTTCTAAACTTTTCCACTTTAAATTATTACTCAAAAATAGACTTATAAACAAATTTTTATATTCATGAGCAAATTCCACATAAGCAATAGCTAATGTTAATAAAGCTTTTTTACTATCAATTCGGCTATTAATAAATTCATCATATTGCCGGTATATTTCCGCATAAATATCTTTCTTTATTTCGTCCATATTTTTATATAAACGATATAAAGGCTTTGTAGATACTCCCAGTTCCTTGGCTAAACTTCGAGCATTAACCGAATTCCACCCCGAATCATTAACCATGCGGACGGCAACTTTAACAACTTTTTCTTTTTTTAATTCAATTATTGCTGGCATCCAATCCCTCCCATATGGTAACTTATGTTTCTATTATATCATGTTTAACTTCATATTTGAAGTTCTTTATCAAAAAAAGTACTTAAGTTTTCCTTAAATACTTTATTCCGCAATAATTAAATTATTATTCTTTATATGTTCAATAAATCTTTCTTTAAACTTAACTAAATCATGTTGTTCTAAAGTTTTATTTTTACTACCCAAAGTATATCTAACCGTATATTTATTTTCATAAATACCCACTAATTCCCATTTTAAGATAAGATTACTCATAAATTTATCTAAGATATTTTTTAAATCGATAAATTTTTGATTATTTAAAGTTACTGTATAATCTAACGTTACTACTGGATATTTACTTACTTCTTGGGCTAAGATATCAACCTTCGTTAATTTTAAATATTGATAAAAATCAATATCAATAGTTACAATAGCTTTTTTCTTGGCTAATTTATTACTATAACTTTTTCCTAAGACATTAATTTCCCCAATCTTTTCCCCATTAACTATAATATTTTTTCCTAAATTTTGGTCATAATAACTAAGTTCATTAACATTTTCGGTAAAACTAACTGATTGATTTTTTAAAACCTTAAATAAATATTTAACCAGCATTTTGGCTTCATTATAATTACTTTCTAATTTCTTTTCTTCACCAGCTATAATAACACTTAACATTTTTTTATTTTCATTATTTTTTATAATTGTCCCAATTTCCATTATTTTAAAATTAGTATAATTTTTAAAATTATTTTTTACGATATTCATTAAAGATAAACTTAAATCATCTCTTAAAATATTATTGTCTACTTTTCCTAAAACTTTAACACCCTTTTTTTCAATACCCAATTCCTTTAAAAGTTCCGTATCATACCAAATATAACTATGTACTTCATGGATATTATATTTAATAGCTAATAATTTTTTAGCTTCATATTCTTGATTAAAAATCGTTTCCTTTTCTTTTGCTACTAAATCTAATTTTAAAGGTTTGGCTTCTAAATTTTCGAGTCCATACATTCTCGCTATTTCTTCAATTAAATCTTGTTCAATAAATACATCTTTAGTATGTCTAAATGTTGGAACAATTACTTCAAAATTATCATCATTAACTTTAACTTTAAAAGCTATTTTTTCTAACATATTTTTAATATCATTATCTGGTAAAACTTTTCCCATATAAGTATTAACTGTTTTTTTCTTTAAAATTATTTTTCCTTCTTTTAATTTATTAGGATAAATATCTGTTAAATTTGAAGCTATTTCCATATGGGGATTTTCCCGATGAAGTAAATAAGTTAATCTTTTTATAGCTACATCGGTTAAATTAGGGTCTAATGATTTTTCATATCTAGCACTAGCCTCAGTGCGAAGTCCTAAAGCTACCGCAGTTTTTCTTATTGAACCAGCATTAAAGGTAGCACTTTCTAAAAATACTTCCGTAGTATCACTTAAAATTTCACTATCAAGACCACCCATAACGCCCGCGATGCCAAAATATTTATCGCCATTTTTAATCATTAACATATCTTTAGTTAAATTTCTTTTAACGTCATCTAAAGTTGTATAAGTATCCCCATCTTTCGCTACATCAACTTCAATACTTTTTACCACCCTAGCATCAAAGGCATGCATTGGTTGCCCTAATTCAAGCATAAGATAATTAGTTAAATCAACAAGTAAAGATATAGACCGCATACCTACATAATATAAGAAAATTTGCATATCCATGGGGGTTTTATTATTCGTAATATTAGCAATCTTTAAACCACAATACCGATAACATAAATTAGCATCTTTAATTTTTATATCTAAGTCTTGTTTATCATTTTTGATTGTTTCTAATTTTAAGGGTAATAACTCATGGTCAGTAATTGCCGCTATTTCTCTGGCAATTCCATAGTGTCCCCATAAATCAGGGCGATTAGTTAAAGACTTATTATCAATTTCGACAATAATATCTTCAATAGGATAGATTTTTTTTAAGTCCGTACCATTAACAAAATCATTTGGTAATTCCAAGATACCATCATGATTATCACTTATTCCGAGTTCTCTTCCGCTACAACACATCCCATTTGATAATACACCTCTTAAAGGTCGAGCTTTAATTTCTTCGCCATCAATATGTCCCCCAACTTTGACATAGGCAGTTTTTAAGCCAACACGGACATTGGGAGCTCCACAGACAACTTGAATTAATTCATCTTCGCCACAATCAACCTCTAAAACATGCATATGGTCGCTATCAGGATGCTCACTACATTTTTTAATTTCCGCAACAACCACATTATCAATTTGTTTCCCTACTTCTTTAACATTTTCTACTTCCGCCGTACGAACAGTAAAAATATCCCAAATTTTTAACCAATCAATATCATTACTATTTTTTATATGACTTTTTAATTTATTACATGATAATAACATTTTCTAACCTTCTTTCTAATCTATATCAAAATGACTTAAATATCTTAAATCTCCAGAATTTAAAACCCGTATATCATTAATTTTATATTTCATCATTGCAAGTCTAGTTAACCCAATTCCAAAAGCAAAACCATTATAAACTTCTGGGTCAATACCTCCCGCTTTTAAGACATTAGGATGCACCATTCCTCCAGGAACAAGTTCAATCCAACCACTGTTTTTACAAGTCGGACAACCCTTGCCTCCACAAATTAAACAGCTACAATCTAGTTCATATGAAGGTTCTGTAAAAGGGAAAAATCCTGGTCTTAATCTTACTTCAACATCTCTTTTAAATATTTCTCTTAATATTTCTCGCATCACAAAGATTAAATTTTCAATAGTTATTCCTTTATCTATAACCATGCCCTCAATTTGAAAGAAAGTATTTTCATGAGAAGCATCTAAATCTTCATTTCGAAATGTTCTTCCGGGTGAACAAATCCGTAATGGGGCTCCAAATTTTTCCATAGAGTGAATTTGGTCGCCACTAGTTTGCGTCCGAAGAAGCATCCCATTATCTAAATAATAGGTATCTTGCATATCGCGAGCAGGATGGTCTTTGGGCACATTTAAAGCTTCAAAATTATAATATTCTGATTCCATTTCTACTCCACTTACCACCGTAAACCCCATTCTTTTTAAGACATCAGTTACTTCCTTAGCGACAATTGTAATCGGATGAAGGGAGCCTAACTCAATATCAAAATCAATGGTATCATCAAACTTAATACTAGTTTTATTATTCATATTTTCTAAATATTCATTAACAATATTTTCTAATTCTTTTTTCGTATTATTTATTAAACTACCATATTTTCTTTTATCTTCATTACTCATATCTTTTAAACCACTTAAAAGTTCACTAATCCGACTCTTTTTTCCTAAATACTCACTTTTTAAATTTAAAACATCAGCTTCTTTAGTTAAACCATTTAAGCTCTTTTTTAAATTACTTTGTAATTCTTCTAATTCTTTTTCCATATAAATTAAATCCTCCTAAAAAATAAAAAATTCACAAACTAATTAAGGACGAGTTTCCCCGCGGTACCACCTTAGTTTATGAATTATCATACACTTTAAAATTATAAGGGAATTACCCACCACACTCCACAAGTGAAATTCAAATTATAATAGTTTAAAAATATTTTCAGCCTCTGATATTTTTTCTCTTCTAAAACCATCTTTATAACTCTACTAAATTGCTTCATTGCGTGTTACGCCTTAATTTTAGCACACTATTTAGGATTTTTAAAGAGAAAAATTGCCAAGGCATTTTACATTCGCTGTTACAACTAAATAATTTCATCTAATATTTTTGCATTTAAACAAAATACCGCATACAAAGGAACTGATTTAATATTATTTTTAAAACCAAAATTTTTACTGGAAATTCTTATACCATACTTTGGTTGATATTCTTGCATATAATTATTTAAACTTCTTGATTTCGTATGATTACTTGACTTAACTTCAACAGGAATTATTAAGCCCTTTGCCGATTGTAAAATAAAATCCACTTCACTATTAAATTGATTTTTCCAATAGTTTAAATTTAAACCATTATATTTAAGCGAACTAGCAACATAATTTTCGGTAAGCATACCAATCATAAGTTCATTAACCGCCTGACGATTTTTGATTAAATAAATCGGAAATTCACTTAAATTTGTGAGCAACCCTACATCATTCATATACAATTTAAATGATTCTAATTCTTCATACATTTTTAAAGGAATTCCTATTTTCGTTTTCGTACATTTATTAACTATACCCGCATTTACTAACCAATCAATTGAGTCGCCAAAAATAGAACTAGTTCCTCCCTTTTGCACTAATTTATATTGAAATTTTTTATTTTCTTTAGCTAATTGAATTGGTATTGATTCATATGCAGCTATAATTTTGGGAGCACTTGCTGTTTCACTATATTTGGTAATATCACTTTTATAGGACTCAATAATAGCCTTTTGATAATCAATGGAATTTATTAAAGAATTGGTATTAATATATTCTTGAACTACCTCAGGCATTCCGCCTAAAGCTAGATAATCATAATATAAATCTAAGGCTTGTTCGTGTAAAAGGGATGCCATTGGTTCATTTGTAATAAAACATTTTTTTATATTTTCTAATAATAGTTCATTTTTAGTATTAAGTAAAAATTCCGAAAATGAAAGAGGATAAATTGTTAAAAAGTCAACTTTCCCAACTGGAAAAGAAAAATCTTTTTTATTAATGTGAATCCCCAGTAAACTTCCGGCTCCAATTACATGATATTCGGGAGCTTCTTCATAAAAATATTTTAGAGAAGTTAAAGCTCTCGTATTTTTTTGAATTTCATCAAAAAATATTAAAGTATTATTTTTATCAATTTTTTGATTAAAAATAATTTCTAAATTTTTTATTATATAATCTGGAGCAATATTTTCATCAATTATCTTGCCTACAATATCATTAGTTTCAAAATTAACATATATAATATCTTGAAAATATTGCTTAGCAAATTCTTTTACTAAATAAGTTTTACCTACTTGTCTTGCTCCATAAAGTAATAAAGGCTTTCTATTTTTTTTATTTTTCCAACTAATTAAATCATGCATCGCACTTCGTTCCATACTTATCACCTACCTCTAATATACTCTATAACTCAAAAAAAATCAATTTATTATTGATTTTTTTTGAGTTATAGTTACAAATACTTTAATTAAAAAATAATGACCTATTTTTCTTGATCATTATTTTTTTTATAATTTAGGTAATCTTCTACTTTTCCACTATTTTTAAATTTTTCCCAAAGATTATTATTTTTCATTTTTTCACCGTCCTATATAAATAGTGTGAAAACATTTTTTATTTTATTCATTATTTTAACAATCTTTTTTTCTTTTGCCATTTATTGCCATCAACTAGTCTAGTTACTAGCATTGCACTCGCAGAGTCCCCCACCACATTAAGTAAAGTCGCCGGAGCATCAATAATGGTAGCAACAATTGTTAAAATTGGTAACGCCGCAACAGGAAAGCCCATCAACGAAATAATTAACATTTCGGAAATTGTTCCCCCACCAATTGGCACCGCACTCACAAGTAAAGTGGCAACTAGGGAAACCGCTAAAATTTGCATAACTGTTCCCATGCTCATCGCCGTTCCAAATAATGATACCAAAAACATAATTTTAAAGACACTTCCAATCGCAGAACCATCTTTATGAAAACTAGTTCCTAACGAAATAATAGTTTCCGCAATATCTTTTGGCACCCCTATTTTCTTGGTTACTTCAATACTAACAGGCACACAAGCGGCTGAGGAACAAGTCCCAAGAGCCGTAACTGAGGAAGGAAAAATATTCTTCCAGAAAGCTTTAACGCCATCCTTGCCCCCAGCAATATAAGCAAATAAAGAATAAAAACCAAAGAAGAAAACTAAAGTAACAATAATATACATAATAAAGGTCTTCAAAAAGCCAATCGCAATGGTGGCTCCAATAGTTCCCACTAAAGAAGCGAAGTAACATCCTAAGCCAATGGGAGCATAGTACATAATAAGCTCAATTAATTTATACATTACTAAACTAAATGAATCAAGCAAAGATACTATATTCTCCGCTTTTTCACCAACCCTATTTATCGCTATACCAATTAATATGGACATAACTACTAAAGCAATTATATTTTGGCGACTTAATAATGAAGCAAAATCATCAACACTTAAAGCATTAACAGTTCGCTCTAAGATACTTAAATCTTCACTTGTATCAGCTACATCATCAACAAAAGCACTTTTAATTGCCTCCGTATCGCTAGGATTTACTAAATTAACAAAAGTCGTAGAAATAAATCCAACTAAAACCGCAATAATCGCCGTAATAATAAAGACACTCACAATACTTAATAATATTTTACTTAATCTTTTTGGTTCCCGCATCTTCGCAATTGATGAGGTAATCGTAAAAAAGATTAAGGGAACAATAATAACTAATAATAAATTTAAAAATAAATCACCTAAAGGTTTAACTATTTCACAATTTTCTTTAAATACTAAACCACATACCGTTCCTATTATAATAGCAATTAATAATAAAACGGAATTTTTATAATTTTTTAAAACTTTTTGCATAAACTCCTCTTTCTATCATTTTAAATCCGGTAAATCATCGCTATTTACATCTTCATCATCTTCCTCACTTTCTTTTTCAAGATTATCTTCTTCCTCCTCGTCCTCTTCATAATCTTCATCATCATAATCATCTTCACTAGCATTACTATTAAATGGTTCAAATAAAGTAACATTTACTTCTTCACTTGCCAAAATTGGCGTATCATCCATTCCTTCTTCATCCTTTTTAAGTTGTTTAATTAAATCCTTTAAAATAATATATAAAGCTGGAATTAAAATTAAAAACAACCAACCATAACTATTAGCAATAAATATTTGGATTCTTCCTAGCTGAGGTATTCGCAAGGCGACTTTCCCAATTATATTTCGATAAGGTACTGGAGCTGAATCTTGAATTAAATTATTATCCCCTTTGGTAACATAACTATAACTTCCATCTTCCTTTTTCATAATAGAAACAATCCGGTGCGTTACCGTATATCCCATGGACTCCGTACTTTCAGAAACAAAAGTAATAACATCACCAATCTTTAATTCTTCGGGTTCATCCACCTTTAAATCAATAATAACATCATAAACATTTATGTTAGGAACCATACTGGGGCTAACAATGGTGTAAAGCGAATAGGTAGGAGCATATTTATCTCCTTTTAAAGCATAGATTCGCATCGATATAAAATAATAAAATAATAGAATAATACAAACAATTAACAATGTAAAAACAGTCCAACTTAAAACCGTTGAAATAAACTTAATTGTACTTTTAAAACTACGATTTTGGTTTATTTTTCCTTGTTCTTTATCCATACTACTCTACCCTATTCTCATTTTATTATACCCCAAATACAGTTAAATAACAACCGTGTTTTCGAGGCTTAACTATCTAATTTTAATAATAATTTTTTACCAACTTTCTTTAAATATATACTCAAAAAAATGCTAATTATGAAATATATCCCACTTATACTTAATAGATATAAATTACCATTAAATTTACTTAAAAGAACAATAGGGACAATCCCTAAAGTAAAGGCACAAATAATGGTGACAAAAGTTGCCACACTTTGTTTAATAACTTTAATTTCATTTGTCCAATTAAGTAAGGGAAAATGTAAATTAATAATTAATCCTAATATGGAAATTAATATACTATAACTAAGAAAAATAGCCAGATAAACAATATTGGTTAAGAAACTAAAATGAAATTTGCAATTTAAAAAGAAAATTACTAACAAACTAGGGATAAATAAAATTAGAAAATTTACTAAAACTTTTGCTCTAAATATTTCCTCATAACTAACAGGTATGGACTTAATAACCCAAAAACTTTTGCCCTCCAAAGATATGGAAGAAGAACTAGTGCAACTAATAAGTAACATTATTCCCATGAATAAAGCCCCATTTTCACTTACTAAAGCATTTATTTCTTCTATGGGAATAAATGTAGTAAGTTTATTTAAACTAATAAAATTAATCACAATACTAAGAATTAATAAAAGAATAATACCCATCGTGGAATTTAAAATATAAGTTGGTGAGGTTATAAACCGTTTAAATTCTTTTTTTAATAATGCCCCAAAACTCGTATTTGTTTTTTTAATTTCCAAATGATAATGACCAGTTGTTATTCTTTCTTTAAATTTCACAATTATTTGCGTATAAAATTTACTAATAAGACCAATAGTTAAAATATAAGCAATTAAAGGAATTCCCATAAATATTAATAGAGATTGCCAATTATAATTTACTAATATATCCATATATACTTTAGTAAGGGGATAAAAATTATTAAATATATTGATAAAACTTTTACTTAAATTAGCTAGTTCTAAATTACTTATATCATTATTACTAAAAGAAAAATAAATACTTACCAAAGTTAAAGATAACATTAATATAAATTGAAAGACTTTTTTAAATCTTAATTTAGAAGTTATAAAAGAAATAAGTGAGCCAATAAATGTAGCAACAATCGTGGGTATTAAAGGAATTATTAACATGGTAAGAAGATATAAAGGTATAAAAAGATGGGAAACAGTTACATTTTGCAAGTAAACTATTAAAACGGGAACCATTATAATAATGGTAAAAATTAAATTTGAAAAATATAAATTTAACATTTTACTAGCAATAATAGTTGATTTTTTTAAAGGTAGGCTTCCTAGTAAATCATAATCTTTGGAGTGAAATAACATACTATCAACCCGAAAAACGGTGGCAAATAGAATAAAGATACTAGCTAAAGCAAAAAACTCACCCAGGATTACTTCTTCAATTTCTAAAGTAATAAAACCATCAATAACTAACTTAGCAAAGAGATAAATATAAAGACCAAATATGCCATAGACGATAATAACAAACAGGAATTTAAAGATTTCTTTCAGTTTATCTTTAAAAGTTTTCGCATTTAATATTTTATAATAATTAAAATAAGATATTAAATTAATTTTAACTAATTTACTTAATTTCATTATGTTCTAACTCCATAAAAAAGTTTTCCAAACTTCCCTTTTGCAAAGCTTCTTCCATACTTCCTTGATATATTAATTCTCCCTTTTTTATAATGGCAATTTTATTACATAATTTTTCGGCAACATCTAAAACATGGGTGGAAAAAAAGATGGAAGCACCTTGGGCAGCCAGATTTTTCATTTCTTGTTTTAAGTTATGAGTTGAAACTGGATCTAAGCCCACGAAAGGTTCATCTAATATTAAAACTTTAGGTTCATGAACTAAAGCCGAAATAATAGCAATCTTTTGCTTCATCCCATGAGAATAACTAGCAATTTCATCACCTAAATTATTAGTTATTTCAAACATTTCGCCATATTTAGTTATTAATTCTAAACGTCTTTGTTTAGGAACTTGATAAATATCAGCAATAAAATTTATATAATCAATTCCTTTTAGATGATCATATAAATCAGGGTTATCAGGAATATAAGCAATTTCTTTTTTGGCCATCAGGGCATCAGTTTTAATCGATTTATTATTAATATAAATATCACCCTCTTCAAAACTTAATATGCCCACGATAGCTTTAATGGTGGTAGTTTTTCCAGCCCCATTATGCCCAATAAAAGCGTAGATATCCCCATCATTAATTTCTAAATTTAAATTGGCAACGGCTAAGACCTCTTTATTATACCTTTTACTAAAATTTTCGATTCTTATCATTTCATCCTCCAGCTAAATTATATCATAGATTTTCCGACTTTTTTCCTCTATAATAGCTTTAGGTGGTTTATTCATGATTTTAAATGTAAGTGGACGAACAGATATTGTTGCTTTTTATACGCCTTGGTTTTTAAAAAGATATCACGAAGGCTTTGTCGATGTTCGTAATCCCTTTTATCCCCGAATGGTGAGTCGCATTTATTTTAAGGATGTCGATGCCATAATTTTTTGTACCAAAAATCCTCTTCCCATTTTAAAGCATTTAAAGGAAATTAATAAACCAATTATCTTTCAAGTTACCCTTACTCCCTATAAAAATGACATTGAACCAAATGTTATTGCTAAACCCCAAATAATTGAAGCCATCAAAAAACTGAGTTCAATAGTTGGGATCGATAATTTATATATCCGTTATGACCCAATTTTTTTAAGTCCCAAATATAATTTAGAATATCATTTAAAAGCTTTTGATAAATTATGTAACCTTCTAAATGGTTATGTAAAACATTTTATTATTTCCTTTATCGATAATTATAAAAATGTTCAAAAAAATTTAAGTACTTTAAAACTTCAAGATTTCACTGAATATGACTATCAACAAATTGGGCAAAATTTTAGTAATAGTGCTAAAAAGCATAACATGACTGTCCAATCTTGCTTTGAACAAAATGATTTAACCCAATATGGTTTTTTAAAAAGTGCCTGTCTATCTAAAGAAATGGCTTTTAAATTAACAGGCAAGAAATTTCGCAAATGGCAAGCCCGCAACTGTGGCTGTGTCGAAATGGTTGACATCGGAGTTTATAATAGCTGTCAACACTTCTGTAAATATTGTTACGCCAACTATGATGAAAAATTTGTCAATCAAAATATTTTAAATCATGACCCTAATTCCAGTCTTTTAGTTGGAAAGTTACAAAAGGATGACATTATCAAAGTAAGAAAGCCCTAAACAATAAAATTTTGTAATTCGTAAATTTATTTTTTCTAATATAATATTTTCTAAAAAATTAATTATTTTATGATAAAATATGATTAAAGGTGAGGTAAATATGAAAATTTAATAAATGAAGCCCGCAATGGAAAAAATGCCAATATGTTAAAAGATGGAAAAGTATTACTAGAATTAGAAAAATACTATCATGAAACTCCTGATAAAGATCACTTTATTCAGCTTATTGATTGTTTAACTGATTCATTAGTAATCGTACCTATGAATGCTCAAATTTCTAGTGCTAATGCCGAGATTTTTAAAAATGCTAAAGTTGGAGATGAAATAGCCTTAGCTGATGATTTAAGACTTACCCCTGATTATCTAAAAAATGAAAGTGGAAATTTATATATTCCAATCTTTTCTCAAATGGAACAAGCTGCTATTCAAGATTATATAAAAGGTTTTTCGACTGTATCAATGCATATCAGTGAAGTAATTGAGTTATATAAGCATCCAAAAGCAAAATTAGACGGGATAGTATTAGATCCTTTTTCTCAAAATATTGTTTTTTACGAGGATATAATTAAAGTTATGGAAAATGTTATGGAAAATAAAGAAAATATATTAAAAAATAATAAAGCTTAGTTTTGAAAGTCTTAATGAGGTGTTAATTAAGTGAATAAACAAAATAAAAATATATTAAATATCATAAAGACTAAGCGTATTGCTCTTTTTATAATTATTACTTTACAAATAATTATATTACTTTTTAGCATTATTTTATTAAATAAAAATTTTGAGGAGTTTATTAATATCGGAACCATTATTTTATTTATTTTAATAATTTTATGTGTAATTATCGATATTATATTTTATAAAATGCATATCAGTAGAGTTAAATATTTTCTTAATAAAGTGCCAATAGAATGTGAAATTGTTGATTTTTTATTAATAAGTACTGGATATGATGATACTAATCAAAAAGAATATAGATTATATCCAATCGTCAAAGTTAATAATGAACTTTTTTTTACTTATGGAAATCATTGCATTTGTGGCTATAATCAAAAATATACTAAAATGAATAATATTTATACTCATATAGTAATATTTAGAAAAGATAAATCGGAAGTCAAAATTGGTGATAAAGCCTACCTGTATATAAAAAAGAAAATTGACATAAACGTGGAAATTAATGTAGACAAGAACTTATTTAAACTTAATAAACAAATTGAACACTTTAATAATTTTAATAAAAATTATGATATTAATATAATAAAAAACTTAAATTTTTTTGAGGGAATTATTGATATTGAGCCAATGGAGTAATTATTCAATTTTAGTACATAACATATCTATTTTTTACTATCATGAAATTTTAAGAAATATCTAAGAATTAATATAATCAATGTTTGAACATATAAAACTAAAAAACAAACCAAAATTATGATTCCCACAAATAAAAGTCAAAATGCCAAATCTAAATTTAATAAATTTTTATAATCTAGAAATGCAACAACCAAAGTATAAAACAAACCTCCCATAAAAAGAAAGAACAGAAAAATAATAGGTAAAGCTATAACATAATATGATAATTTTATAATACTACTCTTTATTTTATTTCCTTTATTTATAAGAAATTTACATATTTTTGAGCATGAACAGCTAATAAAAAATACTATAATAGATGTGATAATTGATAAAATCCAATGTGGATCATTTTCATATAAAAAACAAACATTTAAAACTATAAATACTAAAATAATTACAATAATTCTAGACATTTTTAGGTATTTATCTAATAAATTTTGTTGCATTTTATGCCTCCAATACTTATATTAATATAACAATTTATAAAAAACGAAGTTAAAATGGGCGATAAAGAGTATTTCTATAACTATAATTATTTAATATTATCTGTAAAGTGACATTTTATAAATTGATAATATTTACTTAATTCTTTATTTTCTTTTTCTATTGCCTGTAAGTTTTCATAGGCTTTTTTTATTTCCTTAGAATATTTTTTTTCATCAAAAATACTATCTATAAAAAATGTCATTTCTCTTTTTAATTTTTCTTTTTCTAACATACTATCCAATAATTCCTTTGTTTTTTCATAAATAGTATAATTTTTAGCTGGTGTTTTATATATAAATTTCGTAATATCTATATTATAATTTTCTATTAAATAAGATAACAATTCTATATCATGCGTAAATATTGTACTACAAACTATTTTTTCAATACATTTATCAAAAACTTTTTTTGGTAATTGGTTTCCTTCAAAAAATCTAAAAGTTCGTAAATCTTTTACATAGCTTATCGCATAGGTATCTTCATTATCAAAAGTATATTTTTTATATAAATTTAATCCTTTTTCTATTAAGTTTTTTATAATATAGATATTACCACGATTTACGGCCATTAAGTAACAATCAAAATCTAAATTATTATTGAGTAGAAGTATGGGTCACCCCATACAACCCTCTCAGAACCGTACGTGCAGATTTCCCGCATACGGCTCTT